>DATFCC010000133.1:0-6521 GCA_035253505.1 Hyphomicrobiaceae bacterium | reverse complement strand
CCGCAGGATCGAGATCTTCAACGCGATGTCGCGGAAAGCCGCCTGCAGCGCCAGCTCCGTGGTCGCGTCGTAGTAGTGGCTCGCATCGGTGGCGCACGCCTTCAGGAAGGTCTTCGCCGCGGTGCTCACCTGGAACCCGACCGTGAACACCTCGATGCTGCCGCCGTTGACGGGTGCCTTCATCGCGGTGCACAGCGCCGTCGCCTGGACCAGCGCCTTGGCGTTCTCCGAGTTGCAGTTGATGTCGGGGGTCTGGTCGGAGTTCTTCGCTTCGACGCCCTTGCAGTAGTTGATGTTGTAGTCGCCGTCGGTCATCAGCACGGCGATCTTGCGCAGCTTCGGCATGCCCTTGGAGTTGAGCACCGTCAGGTCACTGTAGGGCGCCGCCGCATACGAACTGGGATATGCCGCCTGGAAGACGGAGTTCCACTTCGGCGACAGCAGATACCATGCCCAGGCCGTGCCAAGATGGCCCGCCGTCGAACCGGCAGTCTGCAGCTTGTCGATGCGGCGTTTCAACGTCGTGGTGTCACTGCTCAGCGGAAAGACCGAGTTCACCTCATCATCGGTGTAGTTGGCTACCCCGCAAGAAGTGTCGTCCTGCTGGGGCGACGACGAGCTGGCCGTCGCGCCGAAATACGCTTTGCCCACGTAGGTCGATGTGCCGGCCGGACCCGCGTCGGTGTAGGCATCGGTACCGATCCGCTCGGTCACACACTTCGACGAGATCAGCCATGTTCTGGTCCCGGACCCGCCGGATTTTGTATATCTGATCCACTTCTTCGTCGGTTGTTTCGTCGGATCGTTCAGCACCGTGCTGCTTGTGAAATCCTGCGGGCCGCCGCTGGCTTCCGATCCGCTGTTGCTGTTCGCCGTCACCGTGCCGCGCACCAGGGGCGCCAGTGTCTTGCCGACGTTGACGGCCTCGGCGAACGGGGCCAGGGCCACGCGCGAGTAGTACTGGCTCTGGTCCTGCCACACGACGATGTCGATCAGGTCCTTGGCGGCCTTCTTGGCCGCATCGATCTTCGTGCACGGGTCGCACATGGAGCCCGTCACGTCGAGCATCAGCGAAACCTCGACGCTGCTGCCGCCGGAGTTGCTGGTGGTGCACGCCTGGCTGGGGCACAGCGCCGCCGTCGCCGTGGACGTCATGGAGACGCAGCCGAAGCCGTTGGCCTGGCATCCGGCCGGAGCCCCCGGCGCGGCGCTCTTGTGGAACAAGGAATAGAGGACGCCCAGGAATGGCGTCTTGACCCACGACGTGGCCGTGACCGTGAACTGGGTGTTGGACGAGTTCGGCGAGAACTGAAGCGTGGAGGTCACGACGTCCTTGGGCTTGGCCTCGTCGAAGTAGGCCGTCGCCGCCGCCGAGGCCTTGTTCAGCGCATCGGTCGGGTTGAGCTGCGCCGCGCGTCCTGCAGCCAGCGCCGCGGAGTCGAGCGCGGCCTGGGTATGGGAGGTCACCTTGTAGACGTGGCCGAAATCGACGGCCAGGCCGATCATCGCCGCCAGCGGAATGACCAGCAGGCCGAACAGCATCGCCACGTTGCCGGATTCATTGCCCCGCCATCGGCGCAGCAGCGAGGTTGCGGCCCCGCGCCGGCCAGGCGTCTTGTGGCTCTCTACGGGCACCGCCGTACCGTCGCCTGACGCAAACATTGCTCCCCTCCACACATGCAGTCTCTGCAGGTTGGCGGGGAAGATAGATTTGGACTGATTTCGGCCCCGTTAAAAAACGATGAGCGCGGAGCCTTTTTTGCCTCGATTTTTTTGCAAATTATCCGGGTATTTTATGCAAATGCGCGACCAGCATTAGCGGCGCTTCAACCAAGTCCTGGGGCTGCAGCGAACAGCGTCGCGTCAAGTCGAGGAAGCGCGGACGGACCGCTCAGGGCCAGCGCACCTCGAAGGGCGAGACCCACACCCGGGCATCTCGCGGCGAGCGACCCGAGACGTCGTCGCCATCATAGAAGAAGTCGGCTGCCACGGTCGACACCGCCACGTCCGGCTTCACGCGATAGGCGAGATCGGACCTGTCCACGGCGAGGGCGCCGTCGATCCAGATGCGCAGGATGCCGTTCTCCTGCTCCGGTGCGTTGAGCACGGCCTCCTGCTCGACGCTGACCCAGCGCCCGCGCGGAATGGCGGAACCCGGCGCATCGGCCTGCTGCTTGAACTTCTGGCCGCCGAGCGTTGAGAAGCTCCTCATGCCGACGCTGCCGTCCGCGGCCCAGGTCGGGCGCACGAGAAAGCCATCGCCGGACTGCTCGTCCTGGCCCGACAGGCCTGGCAAGGCGCCGCCCCGATTGAACTCGAAGTCCTCCGGCAGCATCACCTTGTAGCTGAGGCAAACGGACACCCTGTCCTTGAGGGAGCGCGGCGCCCAGGGGAAGCTGATGCCGCCTTTGCGTTCGAGCGAGGACCCGGGCGCGCCGGAATCCTTGGGCAGGTCGATGCTCATCGCCACAGGTACCGGCCCGCCTTGCAGGGAGCCCACGTGCAGGTTCTGCAGGAGGCTTGCGTCCCCGCCGCCCGTACGCGCCTGGATGTCGGCGGCGGTCACCATGGTGCCGTCGCGCTCGAGCGGAAACGCCATGCTGGTCGCATACCGCTCGCTGCACGGCTGCAACGCGGCGGGAGCAATCCATGTCCGCACCACGCCTGCGACCGCCCCGACGGCGATCACGCTGGCGGCAGCGTTGAGCACAATGGCCTTGGTCGACGGCATCGCCACGGGCGCCTCCGGCAATCGAAGCCGGCAATCTGCACTCCTGCGGGTAAAGGCGGATTAAACAGAGGCCAGCCTCGCGCCGGCCGGCAACACCGCCGACCGGGAACCGTCGCAGCTCACGGACGCGCGCGCCGCCGCCTGCGCCGCTATTCGATCGAATTAGCGGTTTTTTGGGGATGTTTGGAGCCTTCCCCGGCGTACGCGTGCATTTTAACCCTCGCCTAATCTAGCGCTCGTACGGTCGTGGCCAGTTCAGCCGCGCGGGTTAGTGCCCCTGGGATGAACTACTGCGCTAACCTCGTGAGAGTGAGTTTGGGAGAGTTGTCATGCAGAACCTGTTTGCACGCTTCGTGAAGGACGAGTCGGGCGCCACGGCCATCGAGTACGGCCTGATCGCTGCCCTCATCGCCGTCGGCATCATCGCCGCTGCCCGCGGGCTTGGCTCGCAGATCGGCTCCACGTTCAACACCGTCACCACCACGATGAAGTCCGCGTAAGCGACTTCTCGGTTGGATTTGAAGGCCGCCTGGGGCAGCAGCTCCGGCGGCCTTTCTCTTTTTGGGTGGTGTGAATGGTTGGCGCTCCACGGCGGACTTGCGCGGCGCGCGGTCGCCGGGCTCGAGCGTCATCCCCGCCTTGGCTGTGCGAGCGCTTCAGCCGCCGGTCATGTCCCGCCCGAGGCGCCGCATGCGCTCGCGACCCTCGGCGGTTTGCGCGATGCGCCGTCCGCGCTTGACCTGTTTTGCCGCCGCCTTGCGCGCCTCCAGGAATGCGGTGAAGGGTGCGTCGAGCATGCCGCGGCGATCGGCCAACTGCGTCATGAAGAAGTCGGGCGTGAAGTTCGGCTCCACGATCAGCGCGCCGCCTTCCACCGCCGCCATGTCCCAGCCGATCAGCGGCACCTCGGGCAAGGTCGAAGCCGCCTCCTTGGCCAGGCTCACGATCTGGTTCCAGTTCGGCACTTCGAAGCCGACGATCTGTGCGCCGGTGTCGGGGTGATGCGTCACCTCCTCCAGCGCCAGCCCCGTGCCCCGCACGACGCGCAGCACGCGGCCGCTCTCCAGATCGAGGGTGGCGAGCAGGTTGCCTGTGCGCCAGAAGTTGTCCGCCACGTTGCTGCCCACGGGGACCTTCCACAGGGCCCGCAGGAGCTGCGGCCCCTCCTCCGTCAGGATCGTGATGGCGCGCACGGTGGCGAGGCGATCGCCGACGGCAGCCGACACGGCCGCATGCGGCGAGACGCGCCGCTGGAAGATGTATCCGCCCTTGTAGTGCTCGGCGACGGCCGCCGCGAAATCCGCGACGGGAATGCTGCGTGCGCCGGCCATCAGGCAGTCCGTCCGCGGCACATAGGCGTCGAGGCCGATCGAGCCGAGGCTGCGCTGCGAATCCATCGGCTTGCCGAACAGCGGGTAGTCGTGCGAGGCCCGCAGGAAGCGCGCCAGCGCGCCGGGGTCGCGGAAGATCGGGAAGCCGCGCATGGAGATCGCATCGGAATAGAGCGCGAGCGTCGGGATGACGGGGAAACCATAGCCGCCGAGCAGGGTCGTGACGGCCAGCTTGTTGCGCATCAGCCCCCACCACTCGCTGTTGCTGTTGGCGGCCATCCACATGCGCCGCTCCGCGTCGAGGCCGACGAACCGGGTGATGTCGGCACCGGCGACCCAGGCGTCGTCGAACAGGCGCAGGCCGATGAACTCGTCGTAGGACAGGCGGCCGGGGCCGAACGATGCCTTGGCCAGATCGAGCAGCAGGCGCTGATAGGGCTTGCCGTGCCTGGTGGTGATCACGCGCAGCGTCGTTGCGAGATCGAGGCCCGGCTCGACGACGTCGGTGTCGAATACGGGCCGCTGTGCCGGTTCTTCGGCGGCGACGGGCGGCGCGGGCTCGGGATCGCGGCGCAGGGCTGACGCTGACATGGATTGCTCCGGCATCGGCAATTGAACTCTCGGAAACCATGGAAGAAAACTTCAAAGATTGAATGAAGCAGCGGCTAATGCGGGGTTAAGGCGCCATGTCGCTCCCGAGCATCGCGTAGCACCGCAGGGCGAACGCGGCGTGACGCCTTTCTTTACCCGCCACGCGCATACTCGCAGGCGAACTTGCGTCACGTACGAGCAACCCATGGCCGGACTGGCAACAGCCGAGCAAATCGCCCTGAGCGGCGAGCCCGACCGGACCGCGCCGGCGCATTTGCGCCATGCCGATCCGCTCGAGCGGCGCCTGCACCTTCTCGTTGCATCCGGCGGCGATGAGCGGATCTGGCACGACCCTGCCACCGGACGGACGCGCTATGCGACGACCCTCACCCCGGCTCCGGACGAGCTCTGGTTCTCCTCGTCGACGGCGAGCGCCATCAGCGAGCGCGGCTATCGGGCGGCACTTGCCGACCTGCATGCCCTCTTCGGCAGGGGCCGCAGGATGCCCCTTCCGGTCGAGGATTGGGTGGGCGCCCTCAAGGCCGAGTTGCTTGTCCTCTTCGGGCGCCCGCGCGCCGAGGCCGTGCTCGCCGCATCCGGCACCGATGCCGAGCTCGTCGCACTCGCCATCACCGAGCGGCTGCTGCGTCGTCCGATCACCAATATCGTCGTCGCCCCCAACGAGACCGGCAGCGGCGTCTGCAAGGCGGCCGGCGGGCGCCATTTCCTGTCGACCTCCTGTCTCGGCGGCCCGGCAGCCATCGGCGCGCCGCTCGACGGGTGGGAGAAGGCCGACATAGAGGTGGCCGGTGTGGACATCCGCACCGGCGCGGGCGAGCCGCGCGACCCACGCGCTGTCGATGCAGAGGTGGCTCACCTGGCCGAGCGCGCGCTCGCACGTGGCCGAGGCGTCCTGCTGCATGTGCTCGACACGTCCAAGACGGGCCTTGCCGGCCTCTCGCGTGACATCGCCTCCCAAATTGCGGCGTCGGCACCGGACCGGGTGCTGGTGATGGTCGACGCCTGCCAGCTCCGCTGCCCTGCCGATCGACTGCGTACCGACATTGACCGCGGCTTCATGGTGCTGGTGACGGGTTCCAAGTTTGCCGGCGGGCCGCCCCTTTGCGGGGCTCTCCTGCTGCCCTCGTCGATCGTCGCAGCCCTGCAATCGGCCACGCCGGCTCCGCGGGGGCTTGCCGACTACAGTGCACGGCTCGATTGGCCCGAGGCGCTGCAGGCCACGTTCGCAGCGCCCATGACCACGACCAGCAATCTCGGTGCCGGGCTGCGCTGGAGCGCCGCACTCGCCGAGCTCAGGCAGCTTGCCGCGGTTCGTCCGGGCGTGCACGCCCAGGTGCTCGCGTGTTTCGCGGAGGAGGTGCGCACGGCTGCCTCGACGGTGCCGCGCATTGCGCTCCTTGCCGATAGGGCGCATGGTTTTGCGCCGCATCCCACCATCGTGCCTTTCGCCATCACCCGCGGTGACGGCACGTTCATGTCTGCTGCCGAAATGGCGGGCGCCCAGGCGGCCCTGCGCACGCCCCTCGACGGGCCACCCGCCGCACGCGAGCGCATTCATGTCGGGCAAGCGGTGCAACTCGGCCCGCGCGCAGTGCTGCGCGTATGTGCGAGTGCTCCGCACGTCAACGCCGTCGCCGACCGCATGGCCGGGGGAGCCAGCTTCGAGACTGCCTTCGCGCCGTTGCGCGGGGACATCCACGCCCTGTTCGCGAAGCTTGCCCATATGCTGGCCGGAGACTGACCGTGACAGCGCGGAACGCACGTATGGCGCCTGCCTCGCGCCTGCCGGCAACGGCCTTCCGAAAGAGTAGCGACATCGGTGCCGCCGCCGAGAGCAAGACGCTCGA
>DATFCC010000132.1:0-2973 GCA_035253505.1 Hyphomicrobiaceae bacterium | reverse complement strand
CACAAGGCGTCTCCTCGCCAGGGCAGGTGACAGGCGTGGCCAGCAGGCGAATGGGGCCTGATGGGTGCGCCACGGTGCGGACCCGTGCGCTGTCGATGACGTAGGGGTTGTCCAGGGCGCCCTTGACGTCATGCACGGGGGCTGCCGGCACACGGCCACCGAACACCTCGATCCACTCCGCCGTGGTGCGGGTCGACAGCGCGGCGTCGAGCTCCTCGGTCAGCCTGGCGCGGTTGGCGAGGCGCGCCTTGAAATCCTTGTAGTCGGATCGCTCCGCCCACTCGGGTTTGCCGATGCAGCGGCACAGCTCCGGCCAGAACTTCTCCTTGTTGCACATGATGAAGATGTAGCCGTCGCGCGTGCGATAGAGCTGGCTCGGGGTCAGGGAGGGATGGCTGGAGCGCGGCTCGCGGCCCTGGTTGACGCCGCCGTTCAGGTACCAGACCGCGAGATAGCAGAGATTCTGCAGCGCGGTGTCGAACAGGTTGACATCGATGTCGCGGCCGGTGCCGGTCGCGCGCGCTGAGAGCACGCCCGAAACCAAGGCAAAGGCGGCATTGAGGCCGGTCATCAGATCGACGATGGAGAGACCCATGCGGCTCGGCGGCCCGTCCGGCTCGCCGGTGACCGCGAGATAGCCGGCCTCTGCCTGCATCAGATAGTCGTAGCCCGGCCAGGCCTTGCGCGGGCCCTCGCGCCCGTAGGCCGACAGGTGTGCGCACACGACCTTCGGATTGACGCTTTTGAGGTGCGCGTAGGTGACGCCCAGCCGTTCGGCCTGGTCGCCGCGCAGGTTGTCGTAGACGGCATCCGCGGTGCGCACGAGAGCGTGCAGGACGCCCTTGGCCTGCGGGTGCTTCAGGTCGAGCGTCATGCTCTTCTTGTTGCGATTGAAGGCCTGGAAGAAGTGGCTGTCACCATCGCTGAAGAAGTGCGGGCCGACGAGACGGCTGACGTCGCCGCCCTCGGCCGGATTCTCAATCTTGATGACCTCGGCGCCCAGGTCCGCCAGCAGCATGCTGCCGAACGGGCCGGCACCGTACTGCTCGACGGCGATGACCCGCACACCCGACAAGGGAAGCATGTGTTGCCGACGCCTTTCCGGTTGCCTCAGCGCGGTGCGGCCTGAGCGATGCGATCGAGGGCGGCGCGCGCATCGCTCTCGTTTTCGAGGCCCAGCACGGCGTCACGCACCGCCTCCGCCTGCCGTTGCGACAGGCTCATGCGCGCGTTGCCCATGAACTTGTCGACGATGTCGGCATTGGTGAGGGGGCGGTCGGCACAGCCGCGGTTCATGCCCTCGCGATGCACCAGCGTGCGGCCGTCCTTGAGCGAGATGTGCACCTCGCCGCAATAGTGGCGCGGGAAGGTCGAGCGCGGGTCGGTCTCGTAGTCGACGAGGTCGCACAGCCGCAGGATGCGGTCGTCACCGAGTGCATCGGGCTCCAGCTCGGCCAGGGTGAACTTGCCGCGGATCAGGCTGGCCGCGACCAGGTACGGGATCGAGAACTGCGCATCGTAGGAGTTGGCCGGCCGGCGCTTATTGGCGACCGGTTCGCACACCGTCTTGACCACCTCGGCAGGCACGAGCGCCTTGATGCGCTCGATCTCGCCGATCGAGAACTTGTGCTGTCGCGCCAGCACCAGCGCCGCGTCCGAGCAGGCATGCGTGAAGTGGCAGGCCGGCAGCGGCTTCACCGCCACCGCCATCGTCTCCCACGTCTCGCCGAGAGCGGCCGTGGCGCGGGCCCAGCGCTCGGCTTCCACGCCCGCCTGCAGGTAGGCATTGAAGAGGCCGAATCGGCCTTCGTAGGCGCGTGCAGGCCCCACATAGCCCTGCCGCGCCAGAGCGGCCGCCGTGATGCCGGATTGAGCCGCCCAGCCCGGATGCATGCGCTTGGTCCAGGCGCCCTCCTCGAGGAACTCAAGGCTGCCCGCGGCCATCGACAAGGCGATGCCCTGGCCGCTCACCAGGGCCTGTGGCGACAGCCCCATCAGCGTACCGGTCGCCAGCGTGCAGCCGAACACGCCGATCAGCCCCGTCGGATGGAACCCCAACTGGTGGAACGGTCCACTGCCGACGGCGGCCAGCCGCGTCGCGGCCTCCATGCCCGCGACGTAGGCGGTGACGAGGTCCGCCCCGGATGCGCCGCGCATGTAGGCGGTGGCCATCACCGCCGGCCACAGGCTCGCCGTGGCGTGGATGACGCCGCCCGTGTGCGTGTCGTCGAAGTCCAGTCCGTGCACCAGGATGCCGTTGATGAGCGCCGCGTCACGCGGCGGCAACCGGTCCGGCATGCCGATCACCGGCACGTCCCCACTGCCGCCGAGGCCGGCAATCGCGGTCATGGCCTTGTGGGCGAATTCGTAGCGGCCGGAGGCGTAGGCGATGCCGGTGGCGTCGAGCATGAGATGCCGGGCACGCGCGCGTACCTCCGCGGGAATGGCGGCCGGTGTGAGGTCGTGGGCAAATGCCGCCAGCGTCTCCGATATGAGCTTGGCCTGCTGGTCGCTGCCCGCCTTGTCGACAGCGCGGGGCATCACGGTCATGACGGCCTCCATGGTTGACTGGGAGGAACAATAGAGCCCCGCGGGCGAGCCGCAAGCGCATCGTTGCGGGCTGCGGTATGCGCCGCCCGACGACGGGCCTATCGGTTGGGTTGTTGCACCTGCCTGAACGGGCGTGCCAGTCTTCGGGAGGTGCGCCATTCCCGCGTAGCGGAATCCGCGCAAGTGTGGTCGTCAGCTTGCGTAGATGCCCATTTTCCCGGGCGTGGCGGTGGAGGTTCACGCATGGTTGGTGTAGCGAAAAAGGTCGGCGAGCGCCGCTATCGCGAGAGTTTCGGGCGCAGCTACGAGGATTTCGAGGTTGGGGACATCTACGAGCATCGGCCCGGGCGCACCATCACGGAGACGGACAACACCTGGTTCACGCTGCTGACCATGAACAAGCACCCGCTGCATTTCGACCAG
>DATFCC010000131.1:0-5937 GCA_035253505.1 Hyphomicrobiaceae bacterium | reverse complement strand
ACGTCGTGAAGCAATAGGGAGTCTCCCTCTCCCCACTCTTCCGTGGGGAGAGGGTCGGGGTGAGGGGGCAGCGGCATGGGCTACGTCGCAGCAAGCGGCCGCCCCTCACCCCAGCCCTTCCCCGTGAAGCACGGGGAGAGGGAGACCTTAGGGCCGGAAGCGCGACAGGTAGTAGGCGAGGTCGCCGAGCGCGGTGTCGTCGAGGCCGCGCACCGCTTCGGCCATCGCCGCCTGGGTGCCGACGCGCGTGCCGGCCTGGTACTCCTTGAACGACTTCAAGAGGTAGCCCTCGCGCTGGCCGGCGAGACGCGCCATCTGATCGCGGCCGGAGAAGTCCGGGTTGTGGCAGGTGGCGCAGATGCGCGCCTGGGCGACGGCCGCGCCGCGCAGGTAGCGGGCCTCGTCAACGGCGCCTTCTGCGGGCGGCGGCGGGGGCAGGCCGGCGACGTACTCGGAGATCGCGGTGAGGTCCGCGTCGCTCATGTCCTTGGCGACGGTGTTCATCTCCGGGTTCTGGCGCCGGCCCTCGCGATAGAAGAAGAGCTGGTACATGACGAACAGCTTCGGCTGCCCGCCGATGGAGGGAATGTTGGGATCGGCCGGCTGCCCGGTCTCGCCGTGACACGCGGTGCAGGCCGCGATCTTGTCCTGCAGTGTCTGCGCGTCGGCAGCGGCCGTCGGGAGAAGTGCTGCGGCAAGAAGCAGGCGAAGCGCGAGGGCTCTTGGCCCTCGCGCCGTTCTCGAGCTGTCACTTCCCATACGAGACGCGGTAGATGGCGCCGTTGTGGTCGTCCGAGACGAGGATCGAGCCGTCCGGCATCACCAGGACGTCGACCGGGCGGCCGGCGTACTGGTTGTCCTTGACCCAGCCTGTCAGGAACGGCTCCACGGTCGTCACCTTGTTGTTGCCGTCCACGTAGGCCACCGACACGTCGGCATACTTCTGCGTGCGGTTCCACGGCCCGTGGCGGGCGATGAAGATGGCGTTGCGATACTTGGCCGGGAACGCCGTGCCCGTGTAGAAGCGCATGCCGAGCGGGGCGGAGTGGGCGCCCAGAAGTGCTGCCGGCTTGACATAGCCCTCGCAGGTCTTGCCCCAGCCGAACTCAGGATCGACCATCGTGCCGGAGTGGCAGTAGGGATAGCCGAAGTTGTCCTTGCCCGGATTGGCCACGCGGTTCAGCTCATCGAGCGGGAAGTCCTCCGACAGCCAATCGCGCTGGTTGTCGGTGAACCACAGCTCCTTGGTGCGCGGATGGAAGTCGAAGCCGACGCTGTTGCGCACGCCGCGCGCAACCACTTCCGGGCTGCCGCCGTCGGCGTTGACGCGCATGATCAGCGCGTGCTTGTCGGCGTCCACCTCGCAGATGTTGCATGGTGCGCCGACCGGAATGTAGAGCTTTCCGTCGGGCCCGAACCGCAGGTATTTCCAGCCGTGGTGGGCGTCGCCCGGCAGCTTGTCGAACATCACGACGGGCTCCGGCGGCTTGTCGAGGTTGTCCTCGATCTTGTCGTAGCGCATCACCTTCTTGGGCGTGGCGACATAGAGCGAGCCATTGTGGAACTCGAGGCCGCTCGGCAGCTCCAGGCCGCTGGCGATGGTCTTCACCTCGGGCTTGCCGGGCGCTCCGGTCACCGCGTAGATCTTGCCGGCAAGGAACAGCGAGCTCACGAAGATCGTGCCCTTGTCGCCGCGGCGCAGCGCGCGCGCATCGAGGATGCCGCTGGCATAGGTCTCCACCTTGAAGCCTTTGGGCGCGGTGAGCTTCGGCAGCTTGTCGGCCGGGGTCGGCACGGGCGCCTGCGCGATCGGCGCCATCTTCATGGCGGCATCGGTCTTGGGCCGGCCCTTGGCCCAGATCGGCTCCTCCTCCTTCTTCTCCTGCGCGATGACCATCGTTCCGGCCACGAGACAGGCGGCGGCCGCGGAAGCAGCGGTCAGGCTGCGAAGCGCGAATTGCGGACGCATGACGTTTCCTCCTCTTTTGAAAACCGCGCCTTCGGGGGCGCTTTGACTCGACTGCAGGCTGTAACACTTCGCTTCGAATATCTTCCGAACCCAGATGCTCTTACCCTATCGCTCGCGCGGCCGCCGGGGCAAGAATACGATCTACCTTCATGGCATGCTGGCTCACCGCCCCAGTCTGATGCCACCCCCGCCGAGTGCGCCGCCGCCAAGGCCGCCGCCGCCGATGCTCCTTCCGCCAGGGAAGGGCAGGGCCGGCGCCTCCAGCGGCCGACCGGCAGGCGAAGCCGAAAGGGTGCCCGTCTCCATCGGCACGGGCGCAAGCGAATCGGGTCCTTTGAGGCGGGGCTCGAGGTCCGTCTTGAGCGAGGGATCCATGTCGAGCTTCGGCGCCCTCAGCCCGCTGATAGCAGGCCTGAATATACGCAGCTCCTTGAGCGGTCCCGACCCGGCGCCCGTGGCGACTGGAGACGTCGCATTGACGACCCGCACCGGCCTGATCGGCTGACCGACCGCGGCCTGGAGCCGGCGAAGGTCAATGCCGCCGTTGACGACGGTGTCGCCTGCGCGCGTATGCTTGGTGATATTGACCGCGCCGTGGGCGATTGCGGCGACCTGTGCGCCACCCACCATGTGCACCGAGATGCGCGGGGCCGTGAAGGAGGCTTCGGCTACAAACACGGCCCGCGAATAGGTGCGCGGGGAGGCGCAATCAAAGGACCCATGGTAGTAGGCTCCCTGCCAATAGGCATCGGGGGGCATGGGCGTCCAGCCGATGTAGCCATCGGCGTAGCACCACTCCACCCACGCGGGACCCCACACCTCGCCGGCGATCCAGACCCAGCCGTGGTGGCTGCTCCACACCCAGTAGCCATAGTGGTATGCCACCCAACCCCAGGGCTCGTCCGACACCCACACCCAACCGTACGCGCTCGTGTAGACCCAGCGGCCATATGCATAGGGCCGCCAATCCGGCGGTGTTTGATTCGGGCGCCACACGCGGCCGTAGCGCGGGTCTTCCACCCAGGTGCCGTGGGGCGCCAGCCCTGCCTCGAGGTAGACCGAGGTTTGCGCGGCGGCGCGATCCGCGGGCACAAGGATGCACAGCGCAACGAGCGCCACCAAGACAGCCCATCGCACAGCGTGGCGGCCTTCAGGTCGATGATGCATGGTACGCTCCCCCGAGCCCCCGATTCCCGAATAGACTGCTGGGACATTGTGACGGCAGCGTGCCGCGAGGCGGGGGCTTTTGTGGATTAACCGCGTGCGCGCTGCGCGACGACCACAGCAGAGCCCGCGCCTGAACGAGAAACGACCACGTCAGGTGAGGCGGCGGGCGGGGATGGTCCAGGCCAGCAGGGCGCCGATGCCGGCGAAAATCGCGATGGTGAGGAAGGCGTTGCGGAAGGCCGAGGACACCTCGGCCAGGATCACGGCCTGGCGTTGCGGCGGCAGTCCGCTGAGCGTATCGGGGCCCTGTTGGACGAGCGCGCCGAAGACGGTGGTGGCCTCCGCATCGCTGAGCGCCACGCTGGCGAACAGCACGGTGCCCACCAGTGCCGTGCCGACGGCGGCGCCGATCGAGCGCGAGAGCTGCACGGAGGCCGCGGCCGAGCCCAGCGAGGCGGAGCCGGCCGCATTCTGCACCGTCACCTGCACCACGCCCATGACGGTGCCCATGAACAGGCCGTTGACGAAGAGAAAGAGTGCCAGCCGGAAGCCGGAGAGATAGCCAGCGAGGAAGCCGAACAGGATCAGGCACGCCGTGACGGCGACGAGGCCCACGGCCGGGAAGATCATGGTGAGCCCCGTGCGGCTCACCACGCGTCCCGTCACCATCGAGCCGGTCCCGATGCCGAACATCAGCGGCAGCAGCAGCAGGCCTGTCCGCGAAGGCGAAGCACCATGCAGCACGCGCAGGTAGACGGGCAGGAACGTGACGAGCGAAACCAGCGTGGCGCCGTGGCAGGCCGCCAGCGCGTCGCTTCGCCAGATGGTCGCCTGCCGCAGAAGATGCACCGGCAGCAGTGGGTAGATCGCCCGCCGCTCACGCAGGATGAGGGCCACCAGGGCGCCGCCGCCGATCGCCATCATGGCAATGATGATCGGGAGCGTGCCGGCATGCATGCGCTGGGCCTGCTCCAACCCCAACAGCACGGGGACGATGAAGCCGATGAACAGCACGAGGCCCCAGGAGTCGAAGGTCCAGGGCTGACCGCGTGACGGCTTGCGCTCCAGCCGCAAAGTCAGCACCACGGCGAGCAGCGTCAGGGGCACATTGATCAGGAAGACCGAGCGCCAGCCGAAGCTGTGCGTCAGAAGCCCGCCGACCACCGGGCCGAACGTGGAGGACGTTACCATGACGCCGGCGAGGTAGCCCTGGTAGCGCGCCCGTTCGCGCGGCGGGATGGTCTCGCCGATCAGGGCCTGCGAGAGCGTCATCAAGCCGCCGCCACCCAGCCCCTGGAGGACGCGCGCGGCCGACAGCATCTCGATGCTCGTCGAGACGGCGCACAGCAACGAGGCGACAAGAAAGATGCCGAGCGCCACGAACATCATGCGCTTGCCGCCGTAGACGTCGCGCAACTGGCCGTAGACGGGGGCGGCAATGGTTCCCGCCACCAGATAGGCGACCACGACCCAGGAGAGACGCTCGACGCCTCCCACCGTGGCCGCAATCGCCGGCAATGCCGTGGCGACGATGGTCTGGTCCACCACCGCCAGGAACATCGGCAGCATGATGGAAGGGAATACGGTGAGGAACAGCCGGTTGGTGGAAGGTGTCGCGGAGACGTCGTCTTTCATGCCTGTTCCCGGCGCGGACAGAGGACGCCATCCTCGGACCCTCATGCTGCTTAGCATGGGGCGAAGCGCGGCGCGAAGGGTCTACGCCGATGCGGTCTCCGCCCTGCGTGCGGGCCGCTTGTGCCGCTTCTGCACATGGACGACGAGGCGGAACAGCAGGAACGCCGCCACCAGGGCCGCATAAAGAGCGGGCTCGATCGACCACGACTTGATGAGCATGACGAAGTGGATCACTCCGGCCGCTGCTGCGACGTAGACGAAGCGGTGCAGGCGCTGCCAGGCCACGGCGCCCAGCCGCTTGATCATCGGCGCATTGGAGGTGACGGCGAGCGGCACCAGCACCACGAACGCGAGCATGCCGACCGTGATGTAGGGCCGTTTGACGATGTCGGCCCAGATGGCGCCGAAATCGAGGCCCTGGTCGAGCAGCAGATAAACGCTGAGGTGCAGGCAGACATAGTAGAACGCCAGGAGGCCGATGGCGCGGCGGTAACGCACGAGGTTGGGGCCGCCGAGCCGGCGCAGCGGCGTGATGGCCAGGCTGGCGATGAGGAAGCGCAAGGCCCACAGCCCCAGGGTACGCTCCAAGGTCTTCTGAGGGTCGGCCCCGAGCTGGTCAATGACGCCGAGATAGAACGTCCATGCCGCCGGCATCATGCCGACGATGTAGATCGCGCGCCGGACGGGATCGGAGCCCGTCAGCAGGCGCCGCGGGCGGGACGGGGAGGGCTGCCGGCGCGTCGCCATGGATCAGGACATCGGGGTCAGTAGTTGGCTTTGAGGTCGAGGCCCGCGTAGAGGCTCGCCACCTGCTCGCCGTAGCCGTTGAACAGCAGCGTCGGCCGCCGCTTGGCGAAGAGCCCGCTCTCGCCGATGCGCCGCTCGGTGGCCTGGCTCCAACGCGGATGATCCACGGCCGGGTTGACGTTGGAGTAGAAGCCGTACTCGCGCGCGTTGGCGATGTTCCACGTGGTCGGCGGCTGCTTGTCGGTGAGACTGATGCGCACGATCGACTTGATGCCCTTGAAGCCGTACTTCCACGGCACCACCAGCCGCACCGGAGCGCCGTTCTGGTTGGGCAGCGTCTCGCCATAGAGCCCGACCGCGAGGATGGTGAGCGGATGCATCGCCTCGTCCAGCCTGAGGCCCTCCACGTAGGGCCACGG
>DATFCC010000130.1:0-8551 GCA_035253505.1 Hyphomicrobiaceae bacterium | reverse complement strand
CCCGCAGTGAACGCGGGACGGCGAGCGCGTTGAGCGACACGCGGCGATGCCGGCCCCGAGCCGGTGGCCGCAGCCCGATCACGTCGCGGGACCCGCTCCGCCCTCACAGCGTGGACGCGCCGCTTCGCTCGCCGGCGCGATGTGCCGCGTCTTGCTTGCGCCCCGGCGCCGGGCTACCCCTGCCTCCCCATGAAACTCTACCGCGCCTTCGCGACCGTCGGCGGGCTCACCATGGTGAGCCGCGTGTTCGGCTTCCTGCGCGACATCCTGATCGCGGCAACGCTGGGCTCGGGCGCGGTGGCGGATGCGTTCTTCGTCGCCTTCCGCTTCCCCAACCTGTTCCGGCGCCTGTTCGGCGAGGGTGCCTTCAATTCCGCGTTCATACCTCTGTTCGCCAAGCGGCTCGAGGGCGAGGGCAAGGAAGCGGCGCGCATCTTCGCCGAGGAGGCAATGGCGGGCCTCCTGTTCGTGATCCTGGCGCTCACCGTCATCGCCGAGATCGCCATGCCGTTCCTGATGCTGGGGCTCGCGCCGGGCTTCAGCGCCAATCCCGGGAAATTCGATCTCGCCGTGCTGCTCACGCGCATCACGATGCCCTACCTGCTGTGCATGTCGCTGGTGGCGCTGCTGTCGGGCATGCTCAATTCGCTCGGGAAGTTCGTCGAGAGCTCGGCCGTCTCCATCGTCCTCAACCTGACGATGATGGCAGCGACCCTCATTGCTCTGGCTCTCGGGCTGAGGAACGAGCCGCTCGCCGGCGTCATCCAGGCCTGGGGCGTGTTTGCCGCCGGCCTGTTGCAGCTCTGGCTGCTGATCGACGGGGCGCGGCGCAACGGCTTTCATCTCAAGCTGCGCTGGCCGCGCATGACGGAGGGCGTGCGCCGCCTGATCGCGCTCGGCATCCCCGGCGTCGTGGCCGGCGGCGTCACGCAGATCAACATCGTCATCGGCACGGTGGTGGCGTCGCTGCAGGACGGCGCCGTCTCGCACCTCTACTACGCAGATCGCATCTACGAGCTGCCGCTCGCCATCGTCGGCGTCGCCATCGGTGTCGTGCTGCTGCCCGACGTGTCGCGGCACCTGCGCGCAGGCGACCATGCGGCCGTCATGGACAGCCAGAACCGGTCGCTGGAGCTTGCCATGCTGCTGACCGTGCCCGCGGCGGCCGCTCTTGCCGTGGTGCCGACCGAGATCGTGTCCGGCCTCTTCGAGCGTGGCGCCTTCACCGCCGCCGACACGGTCGCCACCGCCTATGCGCTCGCCATCTTCGCGCTCGGCCTCCCCTCGTTCGTGCTGATCAAGGTGTTCCAGCCGGCATTCTTCGCCCGCGAAGACACCGCGACGCCGATGCGCTATGCCGTCATCAGTCTCACGGTCAATACGCTGGGCTCGATCGCGCTCTTCTTCCTGTTCCGCAGGCTGGGGTTGATGCCGCACCTGGGCATCGCCGTCGCCACCACGCTCGGCGGCTGGCTCAATGCCGGAATGCTCTACGCCACCCTGGCGAAGCGCGGTGAGTACGAAGGCGACGCGCGCCTGCGCCGCGTCCTGCCGCGCATCATCGCCGCCACGATCATCATGGCCGTCGCTCTCCTCCTCGCCGCCAAGGGGCTGGGGCCATGGCTCGCTCCCGCCAACGCCAGCCTCGCCCGGCTGGCGGCGCTGGCGGCACTCATCGGTGCCGGCCTTTTCGTCTACATGATCGCGGTGTTCGCACTCGGCATCGTCGACCGGCGCCAGCTCGCGGCCCTGCTGCGCCGCAGTCCCATCGCGGACCCCTCGTAAGGCCGCGGGCGGCGCGGCCCTTGCCTCGCCGACGCCAGCGCGCCATAACCCGGCGATCACCCAAGGATTTCCGATGTCGCTCCCGCAAAAGCCAGCCCCGCGCGTGTTCTCCGGCATGCAGCCGACGGGCAACCTGCATCTCGGCAACTACCTGGGCGCAATGGTGCGCTGGGTCGAGATGCAGCAGAGCCACGAGTGCATCTATTGCGTGGTCGATATGCACGCCATCACGATGTGGCAGGATCCCACGGAGCTCAAGAGCGCGATCCGCTCGGTGGCCGCCGCCTACATGGCGGCGGGGCTCGATCCGAAAAAGTGCATCCTCTTCAACCAGAGCCAGGTGCACGAGCACGCCGAGCTCGCGTGGATCTTCAACTGCGTCGCCAGGCTCGGCTGGCTGAACCGCATGACGCAATTCAAGGAGAAGGCGGGCAAGGATCGCGAGAACGCCTCTGTCGGCCTCTACGCCTATCCCGTGCTGATGGCCGCCGACATCCTCGCCTATCGTGCCACGCACGTGCCCGTCGGCGAGGACCAGAAGCAGCACCTGGAGCTGGCGCGCGACATCGCCCAGAAATTCAACAACGACTTCGGCGACACCATCCGCGCGGCGGGCTACGCCGACGGCACCTTCTTCCCGCTGTGCGAGCCCGTCATCATGGGGCCGGCCACGCGCGTCATGTCCTTGCGCGACGGCACCAAGAAGATGTCCAAGTCCGACCCCTCCGACATGTCGCGCATCAACATGACGGACGATGCCGACACCATCGCCCGCAAGATCCAGCGCGCCAAGACCGACCCGCATCCGCTGCCCACCGCCGAGGCCGAGCTGGAGGCGCGGCCCGAGGCCGACAATCTCGTCGGCATCTACGCGGCGCTTGCCGATGTCGGCAAGGCCGCCGTCCTGCGCCAGTTCGGCGGCGGCCAGTTCTCCACCTTCAAGAAGGCGCTTTCCGACCTAGCGGTGTCGCGCATTGCCCCGGTCAACGCCGAGATGAACCGCCTGCTTGCGGATCCTGCCGAGATCGACCGCATCCTCGGCGAGGGCGCGCGCAAGGCCCAGGCCATCGCCGCACCCATTGTGGCAGCGACGAAGGATATCGTCGGCTTCTTGGGCTCTTCGCGCGCCTGACTGCCGCACAGCCCAAGGTTGCGTCGTGGGACTACCCATTGGCGGCCAATCGATCCCATGGCAGCATGAGGCATGGCCAGGAAACGACGCGTCTTCGAGGAAGGTCACGGGCGCAAGCTGATGGTGATCGTCGACGAGTCACCGGAGGTTGAGCTTGCCCTGTTCTATGCCGCCGGCCGAGTGCTGCACGCAGGCGGCATCATTCTGCTGCTCTATGTCATCGAACCCGAGACCCAGTTCTGGGAGGGGGTGCGGCAGGTGCAGCTCGACGAGGAGACCAATAAGGCGCGCGCCGTCTTTCGCCTCTTTCGCCGCAAGCTCAACAACGCCGGCTACGAAGCGGTGCAGACCGAAGAGGTGATCCGCGAGGGCAAGAAGATCGACGAGATCCTCAAGCAGATCGACGAGGACGAGGATGTGGCCGTGCTCGTGCTCGGCGCCTCCAAGGAGGGCGCCGGCCCCGGGCCGCTGGTGTCGTCCCTCGCCGTGGGCGCCAATGCGGGCAAGTTCCCGATCCCCATCACCATCGTGCCCGGGGACCTGGCGCTCGAGGACATCAAGGCGCTGGCTTGAGGCGGGCCACCCTCGCATTTTGACCGGCCTCGCCCCATCTACTAGAATGATTCCAGTTTAGCGGACGCGAACGCCAAGAGGCGCAGCCATGTTCATCCAGACCGAGCCGACCCCGAACCCGGCCACGCTGAAGTTCATCCCGGGCAAGACGGTGCTCGGCGACGGCACCGTCGATTTCCGCGACAAATCGGAAGCCGGCGGCTCGCCGCTGGCCCGGCGCCTGTTCGACGTGGACGGCGTCACCGGCGTGTTCCTGGGCTCGGATTTCATCTCCGTGACCAAGTCGGAGAGCGATGAGTGGCAGCACATCAAGCCGGCCATCCTCGGCGCCATCATGGAGCACTACCTGTCGGGCGCGCCGACCGTCGACGGCGGTGAGATCGGCAGCGAGGAGTTGCAAGAGGAGTACGACGCCAAGGACGAGGACACCGTCAAGACCATCAAGGAGTTGCTGGACACACGCGTGCGTCCGGCGGTGGCCAATGACGGTGGCGATATCGTCTTCCACGGCTTCAAGGACGGCGTGGTGTTCCTGCACATGCGCGGCGCCTGCTCGGGTTGCCCCAGCTCCACCGCGACGCTCCGCCATGGCATCGAGAACCTCCTGCGCCACTTCTGCCCGGACGTGCAGGAAGTGCGGCCCGTCTAGGCGGGGCGCCAGCCCGTCTTCGCAAACCCCGCACGGCGACGCGCGGGGTTTTTGCTATGAGGTGTCGGCTGAACATCGGAGAAGACCTGAATGCGACTGGAAGACAAGGCGCTTGCCCAACTTTTTTCCACGGCCCGCACGCACCGGGTGTGGTCGCCCCGCGACGTACCGGACAGCCTGCTCAGAGAAGTGGTCGATCTCGCCAAGATGGGACCCACGGCGAACAATGGCCTGCCCATGCGCGTCACCTTCGTGAAGTCGAAGGCCGCCAAGGAACGGCTGATGCCGCACCTGAGTGAAGGCAACCGCGAGAAGACCATGAAGGCGCCGGCCTGCGCCATCGTCGGCTACGACATCAGGTTCTTCGAGCATCCGCCCAAGGGCCAGGATGCGCTGGCCGGCTTTGCCGACAAGCCCGATCGCGCCCAGACCTACTGCCTGCGCAACAGCTCCCTGCAGGGCGCCTATTTCATGATGGCGGCACGCGCGCTGGGGCTGGACTGCGGGCCGATGTCGGGCTTCGACAATGCCGGCGTCGACAAGGAGTTCTTCGCCGGCACCTACATAAAATCGAACTTCCTGTGCAACGTCGGCTACGGCGATCCGGCAGCACTGCGCCCGCGCGGCCCCCGCTTCGGTTTCGACGAGATGGCGCGTATCCTCTAGCCATGGCCCTGGCGTCGCAATCATGAACATCCTGGCCTTCGATACGTGCCTGGGAGCCGTGTCGGCGGCCGTGCGCCGGCGCGGCGCGCAGGGGGACCAGGTGGCCGCTCATGCCCGCGAGATACGCGAGCGCGGGCATGCGGAACGGCTGATGCCGATGATCGCCGAAGTGATGGCGACGGCCGGGCTGGGCTTTGCCGACCTCGACCGCATCGCGGTGACGGTCGGGCCGGGCACGTTCACCGGCGTGCGCGTTGGCGTGTCGGCGGCGCGCGGGCTGGCGCTCGCATCGGGCGCGGAGGTGGTGACCGCCAGCAGCCTCGCCGTCATGGCCCGGCAGGCCGCGGATGAGCTCGGGACCCGGTTCGGCGACCGCACTCTGGCGGTCGCCGTCGATGCACGCCGCGGCAGCATCTACCTCCAGCTCTTTGCGGATCTCGACCAGCCTGCGGGCCCGGCACAGCTCCTCGACGCTGCCGATGCCGCCCGGCAGCTCGCGAGCCGTCCACTCCTCATCGTCGGCTCGGGAGCAGGCCTGCTGGCCGACGGGCTGGCGGGGGTTGGCATCCGGGCCGAGGTCCGTTTCGCCGACCTGGAGCCCGACGCACGCGCACTGGCGAGGCTGGCTGTCGATCTGGCACCGGTGGTTTCCGTCGAACCGCTTTACCTGCGTGCCCCGGATGTGAAGCCGCAGCGCGACCGCGTATTGGAGCGGGCGCCGGAATGAGCGACGCCGCCTACCGCCACGTCAGCATCCTGTGGGCGAGCCCGGCAGACGCAGTTGAGCTCGCCGCCCTCCATGCCGGCCTTTTCGACAAGGCCTGGGACGCCGGGAGCATCGCCTGCCACCTGCAGCATCCCGGGGCGACCTCCCTGGTGGCCCGCCTCGGCAATCCACCGCGCACCGCCGGCTTCATCCTGGCCAGGGTCGTCGCCGACGAGGCGGAAGTCCTCAGTCTCGGGGTGAACCGCGCCGAGCAGCGGCACGGCATCGCTCGCCGCCTCGTCCAGGCCCTCATCCGCGCGGCACGCAAGGCCGAGGCTCAACGACTGTTCCTGGAGGTGGGAGAACGCAATGCGCCGGCGCTTGCGCTGTATACCGGCCTCGGGTTTCAGGAGGTAGGCCGGCGCAAGGCCTACTACGAGCACGCCGGCGGCACCGAGGATGCGCTCATGCTGGCGCTGCGGCTCTGAGAGCGCCCGCGCGCTGCGTTGCACCCGTCCTGCGCCTCACCTATAACCGCCCAACCGCGAACAAGAGATCGGCGCACGCTGGCGCCCATGCCCGCCGCCGCCGCATCATCTCGGTCACGCATCGCGCAAACCGAGCTCGGGCCTGCGGCCACCGGCTGGAGCTCCAGGGAAGCCCTCAGGCGAGATCACAACAGGCACCAACGCGTGGCATGACCGGACCCAGGAAGATATTCGTCAAGACGTTCGGCTGCCAGATGAACGTCTACGACTCCGAGCGCATGACCGAGCTCATGGGCGCAGGCGGCTTCACCGAGACGGCCGCCATCGAGGAGGCGGACTTGGTGTTGCTCAACACCTGCCATATCCGCGAGAAGGCGGCCGAGAAGGTCTATTCCGATCTCGGTCGCATCCGCCAGACGAAGGAGGCCCGCCGCCGGTCGGGGCAGGACACCATCATCGCCGTTGCCGGGTGCGTGGCGCAGGCGGAGGGCGCGGAGATGTTGCGGCGCGCACCGTTTGTGGACCTCGTGGTCGGCCCCCAGGCCTATCATCGGCTCGACGCACTCGTCGGGGAGGCCGCGAAGGGGCGCCGGATCGTCGAGACGGACTTTCCCGAGCAGGACAAGTTCGCCGCCCTGCCCCAGCGCACGCCCGCAAAGGCCGTGACCGCGTTCCTCACGGTGCAGGAAGGCTGTGACAAGTTCTGCACGTTTTGCGTCGTCCCCTATACCCGCGGGGCGGAGTTCTCGCGCTCCGTTGTGGAGGTCGAGGCGGAGGCCCGCCGGCTCGCCGATCGCGGCGTGCGCGAGATCACGCTGCTGGGCCAGAACGTCAACGCCTACCACGGGCTCGGCCCCGACGGCCGCCCCTGGTCGCTCGCGCGCCTCATCGGCCGCCTTGCCGATATCGAGGGGATCGTTCGCATCCGCTACACGACCAGCCATCCGCGCGACATGACGGACGACCTGATCGCGGCGCACGCCGAGGTGCCGAAGCTGATGCCTTACCTGCACCTGCCGTTCCAAGCCGGCTCAGATCGCATCCTTGCAGCGATGAACCGCAAGCACACCGCGCGGGACTATCTTGCGCTGGTGGCCCGCATCCGTGCCGCGCGCCCTGACGTGGCGCTCTCCACCGACATCATCGTCGGCTTCCCCAGCGAGACGGATGCCGATTTCGAGGAGACGCTCGACGTGGTGGAGCGCGTGGGCTTCGCCCAGGCCTACTCGTTCAAGTACAGCCCGCGACCCGGCACGCCCGGCGCCAACCTGCTCGATCAAATCGCCGACGACCGCAAGACCGAGCGCCTGCATCGCCTCCAGGTTCTCCTCGACGGCCAGCAAACAGCGTTCAATTCAGCTTGTGTCGGCAGGATCATGCCAGTGCTGCTGGAGCGCGAAGGCCGCCATCCGGGCCAGCTCGTCGGCCGCTCGCCTTATCTGCAGGCAGTTCACACGGCAGCAGATTCTGGGCTGTGTGGACGAGTTGTAGAGGTTGCAATCGAGGCTGCGGGACCCAATAGTCTTTCGGGGAGGCTGCAGTCCACCGGCTCGTGACCCCGGCGGGATGCCGATGCCGGGTCGTCATGGTAGACTGAGGCGTGCAGATTCTTCGCGGAGTGGAATTCTCGGGGAGGCCGGCTAATTGACTGGCATTCGAGGGCCTGCGGCGACGGGCTTGGGCAAGCAGCTCAAAGCTGCGCAAGCGCGTGTGGTGGTGCCTTTTGAGGACAACCGGCATTTGAACCGGTTGCTCGGGGAATACGACGGACACCTCGCCCTGCTGGAAGAGCGGCTCGGCATCGAGGCGCGGGCGCACGGCAACGTCGTGACGCTGACAGGCCCCATCGCCGCCTGCGAGACCGCCCGCGAGGTGCTGGAGAAGCTCTACGCGCGCATCCGCCAGGGCGAGGATATCGGCCCCGGCGATGTCGACGGCCTGCTCCGCCACGTGGGCAATGATACGGCCCCCGTCGATGGGTTGGCGCAGATCCGAACGCGCCGCCGGATCGTCACCGCACGCACGCCCATGCAGGGCGCCTACATGCAGGCGATGCAGCGGGTCGACCTCGTGTTCGGCGTGGGTCCCGCCGGTACCGGCAAGACCTACCTCGCCGTCGCCTACGCGGCGCAGTGCCTGGAGCGCGGGCAGGTGGACCGCATCGTGCTGTCGCGGCCGGCGGTCGAGGCAGGCGAGCGGCTGGGCTTCCTGCCCGGCGACATGCGCGAGAAGGTCGATCCCTACCTGCGCCCGCTCTATGACGCCCTCTATGACGTGCTGCCCCAGGCCAAGGTCGAGCGCGACCTCGACACAGGCGTGATCGAGATCGCCCCCCTTGCGTTCATGCGGGGGCGCACGCTGGCGCACTCGTTCGTCATCCTCGACGAGGCGCAGAACACCACCAGCATGCAGATGAAGATGTTCCTCACCCGCATCGGCGAAGGCTCCAAGATGGTCGTCACCGGCGACCCGAGCCAGATCGATCTGCCGCCGGGACAAAGATCGGGCCTGGAGGAGGCGGTCGGGCTGCTCTCCGGCGTGCGCGGCATCGA
>DATFCC010000129.1:0-4106 GCA_035253505.1 Hyphomicrobiaceae bacterium | reverse complement strand
GAACCCTGAGCTGACCGTTTGGCGCAGCAAATTTAATCGCAAAATTCCGGCAAATTTACTCTATTTTGCCGCCGCCATATCGCACCGCACAAAACTTGCGTAGCGTTTGCCGCAGACATCGTCACGGCCGGCCCTCGTGGCAGGCCGGTTGCGGGGGACGAGAAGCGTGCAGCACACCGTCGGGACCATTGCGTCCGGCAGGACGCGGGTTTCAGGCCTCACGCGCGAGCCGCGCTGCCGCCTTTGTCGGGCCGCCGTCGCCCGCACGTTCGTCGATTTCGGCGTCTCGCCGCGGAGCAATGTCCTCCTCACGGCCGATCAGCTCGACCAGATGGAGGCGCACTACCCGCTGCGTGTCCTGGTCTGCGACAAGTGCTTCCTGGTGCAACTCCAGGATTGCGTCGCTCCGGATCGCCTGCTCATGGAGCAGGCCTCCTACTCCTCCTATTCCCAGGCGCGCGTGGCCCGCGCCCGCGCCTATTGCCAGATGATCCAGCCGCGGTTGGGGCTTAGGCCGCGCGACCTGGTCTTGGAGGTCGGCAGCAATGACGGCTACCTGCTCCAGCACTTCCTGCCGATGGGCATTCCGGTCGTCGGCATCGACCCGGCCGCCAACGTCGCCGACGCGGCGCGGCGGCGCGGTGTGACAACACTGGTTGAGTCCTTCGCGACGCCCCTCGCCGAGCGGCTGGTGATGGAGGGCAGGCGCGCCAGCCTGATCATCGCCAACAACGTGCTCGACGAGGTGCCGACGCTCGGCGACTTCATGGATGCAACCAAGCTCCTGCTGGCGCCCGAGGGTGTCGTTACGATGGAGGTTCCGCATCTGCCGCGACTGATGGCGGACATGCGCATCGAAGCCTTCTCCCACCAGCGCTTCTCCTATTTCTCGCTCGTCACCCTCGACCACCTGGCCGAGAGCCACGGCCTCAAGGTGATCGATGCGGAAAAGCTCGACGTGGCGGGCGGCACGTTGCGCGTGTACCTGGCCCATGCCGCCTCCTCCCGGCGGACCGCGCCGCGGGTGAGCGAGCTGCTGGAGGAGGAGATCGACGAAGGCTACCTGACGCTCGACACGTACACGATGTTTGGCGAGCAGGCGCGATGCGCAAAGCGCGCGCTGTTGTCGTTCCTGCTGTCCGCCAGGCAGCAAGGCAAGCGCATATGCGGCTACGGCGCGACGCCCGCCAGCAGCATGCTGCTCAACACGTGCGGGATCGGCGCCGATCTCGTCGACTTCATCGCCGACCAGAACCCCTACCGGCATGGCCGGTTCACGCCCGGCACCCGCATTCCCGTGAAGCCGCTGGAATTCCTTGACGAAGCCAGGCCGGACCTGATCCTGGTTCTGCCCTGGCAGATGTCCGATGAGATCGTCCGCCGTATCTCCCATGTCACCCGCTGGGGCGGCAGGCTCGTGACACCGCTGCCTGAGCTGCGGGTCCTCACGCCATTGCATGGATCGGCGATCGCTTCCGCGCCGGCCACGGCCCACATCGGCTGAGCCCCGGCCCCCTCAGGTGCCGCACGTCGCCTTCATCCCGGGGAAGCCCCAATCGCGTGGAGCATCCAATCCCGCACTCGGAAACGAACGGGGTCAGACCCCTTGCATCCACGTCGACGACAATGCCGCGCCTTTGCGCAAGGGGTCTGACCCCGCTACCTATCGAAACGCGCAATCGGCGGGAGGGACGCGGTGAGCCTCATCCAGAGACTGGTCACGTCGATCGTTCCGCGCGCTTGGGCGCAATCGATGGAAGCGGAGTCGCGTGCCTGGATCGCGCGCTGCCGCGAGTGCGGCAGCGAGACGTCCATCTGGGACCTTGGAGGGATTCGCTGGAAGGCAGCGGGCACGCCGACGCGACGGCTGCCGTGCCCGCGGTGCGGCAGGAGCACGAGCCACGACCTCTCCCGGCGCTAACCGGCTCCGTCCGACCGCTGCAGGGGCGCTCGCGAAAAACTTGCGCGCTTGCAAATAGGTCAGCAATGCTGACATAATTGGCCCAGGGAAAAATGGAGCCAATCACGTGACCAGTCACGTCCATGCGGCGGGCTGGGAGCCGCGCTATGCCGGCCGCGCCGAGCGCATGCGCGCCTCCGAGATCCGGGAGCTTTTGAAGCTCCTGGAGCAGCCGGGGATCATCTCGTTCGCGGGCGGCATTCCGGACCCCGCGATGTTTCCCGCCGATCAGGCGCGGGCTGCCTATGAGGCCGTCCTGCTCGACCCGGCCCTGGCGGGAAGCGGGCTTCAATACTCGGTGAGCGAGGGCTACCGGCCGCTGCGCGAGTGGATCGTGCATCACATGGGACGGCTCGGCGTCGCCTGCTCGCTGGAGAACGTGGTCATCACCTCGGGTTCCCAACAGGCCCTCGATTTTATCGGCCGGCTGCTGCTCTCGCCCGGCGATACGGCCCTGGTCACCGCCCCCACCTATCTTGGCGCCCTGCAGGCCTTTTCCGCCTACGAGCCACGCTACGACGAGTTGCGCCCCGAAGACGGCAACCGGACGCCAGCGAGCTACGCGCAGGCGGCGGCCGCCGGCGGAGGCGGCCGCGTCAAGTTCGCCTACGTGGTGGCCGACTTCGCCAATCCGACCGGCGAGACGCTATCGCTGGCGGCGCGCCACCGGCTGCTCGATCTGTCGGGCGAGCTCGACATCCCGGTCGTGGAGGACGCCGCCTATGCGGCGCTGCGCTTCGAGGGCGATCCCGTTCCACCGATCATGGCGCTGGAGATCGCCCGGCGCGGCAGCATCGATGCCGCGCGCGCGATCTACTGCGGCACCTTCTCCAAGACCCTGTCGCCGGGCCTGCGCGTCGGTTGGATCGTTGCGCCCGCGGCGATGATCCGGCGCCTCGTCCTGGTCAAGCAGGCGTCCGACCTCAACAGCGCCACCATCAACCAGATGGTCATGCACCGGCTGGCCGAAGACGTGCACGACGCCCAGGTGGAGCGCGCCCGTGCGCACTACCGGGTGCGGCGGGATGCAATGCTCTCGGCCCTGATACGGCACATGCCGGACGGGGTCGCCTGGACACGACCGAAGGGCGGCCTGTTCGTGTGGGTGCGGTTGCCCGAGGGCGCCGACGCGGCCTTACTGCTCGAGCGTTCGGTGCGGGAGGCAGGCGTCGCCTTCGTGCCGGGCGGCGCGTTCTTCCACGATGGCCGCGGCCGCAACACGCTGCGGCTCAGCTACTCGCTGGCGTGCGAAGCCGATATCGAGGCCGGTATCTCGGCGCTCGCGCGCCTGCTCTGAGGACCGGCTATAGCGGCAGCGCCAGCGAAAGCGCGCTGCCGATGCCGAACGCCGCCGCCGCCATCACGCCGGCCAGCGACGCCTTCTTGAGGTCATCGAGCATCAGGACCAGGCTGCCGAGCCCGCGCGCATCGGCGTAGCTCGGCCGCAGCTTCGATGGATCGGTGGCAAGGAGAAGAGCCAGCGAAGCCGCGCCGATCAGCCAGAACCACCATGGCGCCCTGGCCAGGCCAGCCATCAGCACGGCAGCAAGGGAGAGCGCGATCAGCACGACAGCCACCCCGTGTTGTTGCGAGGCGAGCTGTCCTGCGATTCGGGTTGCAGCGTAAAGCTGAGCTGCCGCACGCCCGCCGGCTTTTCAACACAGTGTTTGCAGAACGGGCCGGAAACGACGCCTGATTGTGGCCATAACCTGGGCCTACGTTGTCGGTGCGTCGCGTCACGTGAGTCTGGGCACGGATCACGTTGCTGCACCGGGGGACAACATGGACCTGATCAACCGCCGCCACGCGGTGTCGATAGCGCTTTCCTCGCTTGCTTTCGCCGGCACGCCGGGCCTCGCCCAGGCGGCCTCCAGTGGCCGCATCGACGCCGACGTCGACGCCACCCTGCGCGAGTTCAGCCACCACATTGCAGGTGCCCGCGAGCTGCTCGCCAAGTCGGCCGCGGTGCTGGTGTTTCCGACCGTGTTCAAGGCCGGCATGGGTTTCGGCGGCGAGTACGGCGAGGGCGCACTGCTCGTGCGCGGCCAGCACGCCGGCTACTACAATACCATCTCGGCTTCGGTCGGCTTTCAGCTCGGCGCGCAGGCGCGGTCGGTGATCATCGTCTTCATGACGCCCGAGGCGC
>DATFCC010000128.1:0-19814 GCA_035253505.1 Hyphomicrobiaceae bacterium | reverse complement strand
TGCCGCCCGTGGCCGATTGCAGGCGCTCCAGATACGAGGCGAGGATCGGGCCCACGTAGGCGCAGACCGCGGTCGTGCTGGTGCGCTCGAATTCCTTGATCTCAGGCAGCACCTCGGACGACACGTAGACCGGGATGCCCGGCAGCCCGGCCCTGAGGCGGGCGCCGAGCCGCCGCTCGTGGTCGGGATTGAGAAAGCTGAAGAGGAGGGAAACGGCGACGGCGCCGACGCGCTCCGCCTTCAGCGTAGCGATCAACGCATCGACCTCGTCTTCGGCGAGCGGCGTCACCACCTTGCCGTCGGCACCGATGCGCTCGGTGATCTCGAAGCGCCGGCGCCGGGGAATGAGCACGGCCGGAGGGTCCTGGAAGAGGTCGTAGAGATCCCCGCGCGCCGAGCGACGCAGCTCGAGAACGTCGCGGAAGCCGCGCGTGGCGATGAGCGCCGCGCGTGCCCCCTTCTCCTCGAGGATGGCGTTGGTGACAACCGTGGTCGCGTGCGACAGCAAACCCACGTCGGCGGCGGCCAAAGCGTAGCGGGCCATCGCCATGTCGAGGGCCGAGAGCACTCCCTCGGCAAAGTCGCGCGGCGTGGTCGGCACCTTGGCGACGCCGATGCGGCCGGTGGCATCGTCGATGAGAGCCACATCCGTGAACGTGCCGCCGATGTCGACCCCTATGCGCCACGCCATGCCGGATTGTGCTCCCCAATACGCGAGGAGCGGGATTGTAGACGGGACGGAGAGATTTGGAATGCGGTTGACGGCGTACCTGGGTGGCGTCCTGGGAACGCTGCCGCGGGCGAGCCCCCCGACGTTAAGGAGCGCGGCGAGAGGTGGCAACCGGCGTGCGCTTGTGCCTCTTGACCTGCGGACTCGCGCCCATCATCAATGCGCGGTTGTGCAAGGGCCGGGAGCCGCCGCCAGATGTTCGATTTCGACCGCGTCATCGAGCGCCGCGGCACGCATGCGTCCAAGTGGGACATGATGGCGAGGCTGTCCGGCATCGACGCGGCCGATGCCATCCCCATGTGGGTCGCGGACATGGATTTCGCCGCACCGCCGGGGGTGACCGAAGCCCTGCGCGAGGAGGTCAACCGCGCCACCCACGGCTACTACGCCAACACCGGCACCTGGGCGACGGCGCTATCGGAGTGGATGGAACGAAGGCACGGCCTGCACGTGGACCCGAACTGGGTCACGCAGACGCCGGGTGTGGTTTCCGGGCTGGGCCTGATCTTGCAGGCCGTGACCGCTCCCGGCGACGAGGTGGTCGTCTTTCCACCCGCCTATCACGCGTTCCGCCGGATCATCCTGGCCAACGAGCGGTGCATCCTCGATGCACAGCTTGTGCAACGCCAGGGCCGCTATGTGATGGACTTGGATGCGCTGCGCGCCAGGCTGACACCGCGCACGAAAATCGTGTTCTTCTGCAGCCCGCACAATCCGGGCGGCAACGCCTGGTCCCCCGATGAAATCCGCGCCCTGGCGGCGCTGTGTGCCGAGCGCGACCTGATCCTGGTGTCGGACGAGATCCACTGCGACCTGGTGTTCGCCGGCTCAAAGCATACGCCGACGCTCGCCGCGGCACCTGATATCGCCGACCGGCTGATCACCTGCGTGGCCGCCACCAAGACTTTCAACCTGGCGGGGGCACACGTCGGCGCCTGCTTCACCTCCAACGCGTCGATCAAGCGCGCCATCGATGCCAGGGTCATGGCGAGCGGGCTCGGCTCATACAACAGCTTCGGCATGATCGCGACCGAGGCCGCCTGGCGCACGGGCGATGCCTGGCTCGACGCGCTGTTGCCCTACCTCGCGGCCAACCGGGATTTGCTCGACCGCCGCATCGAGGCCGCGGCGCCCGGGGCGCGCTCGATGCGGCTCGATGCCACCTATCTTGCCTGGGTCGACTTCGCGGCGACCGGGCTCAGCCCCGATGAGGTGGCCGGCAGGGTCAAGGAGAAAGCGCGGATATTCGCCAGCCCCGGGCCTCAGTTCGGCCCCGGAGGCGAGACGTGGCTGCGCTTCAACTTCGCCACGCCGCGCCCTATTCTCGAGGACGCGCTCGCGCGGCTGGAGAACGCATTCTCCGACCTGCGGGCGAGGGGGTGAGAGCGAGGCGATGAAGAAGCCCGTCGTCGGTGTGATCGGCAATACGTACCGTGCCGAGAACCGTTTCAACGTGCAGCAGGTGGGCGAACGCAACCTGCGCGCGGTGGCCGAGGTCACCGGCGCCTTGCCGCTGGTGTTCGCCGGCTCGCCGGAGATCACGGATATCGGCGCGCTGCTCGAAGTCGTCGACGGCATCCTTTTGACGGGCGCGCGCGCCAACGTGCATCCGACCCGCTTCAAGGCCGAGCCCCATGCCGGGCATGAGCCCTACGATGAGTCGCGTGACGCTCTCGCGCTGACCTTGGCCGAACTCTGCGTCGAGCGCGGCATTCCGCTGCTGGGCGTGTGCCGCGGCTTCCAGGAGATGAACGTCGCCTTCGGCGGCTCCCTGCACCACGAGATCCGCGAGCTGCCGGGCCGCATGAACCACCGCATGCCGCGACTTGAGAACGGCGAGATCCATCCCGATCCCACGGTCGTGTTCGCCGAGCGCCACGACGTGCGGCTCGTCCCGGGCGGCGTGTTCGCGACGCTTTTCGGCCGCGACACCATTCGCGTGAACTCGCTGCACGGCCAGGGCATTCTCGAGCCAGGCCGGCGCGTGGTGATCGAGGGCATCGCCGAAGATGGAACCATCGAGGCGATCCGCATCGCCGGCGCACCGGGCTTCGCGCTGGGTGTGCAATGGCATGCCGAGTACGCGGCGGCCACCATCAACACCGTCAATCACGTGATCTTCAAGGCGTTCGGCGATGCCATCGCGGCGCGCCTGAAGGGCACGATAACTCCCCCTCCACACTCTACTCTGGGGTGAGGAGCAGCCGCTTGCTCCGGCGTTGGCGTTCGCATCGGAAGGGGTCAGACCCCTTGCGTTCACGTTGGCCGTTCGGACCGAAACGTTGAACTCAAGGGGTCTGACCCCTGCAGCGGGCGCGTCTACTTGCGCTGCGTGATGATCCTGTCGGCGGCGAGGCCTTCGATCTCGCGCTTGCCCAGACCGAGCCAGCTCGACAGCACGTCGCCCGTGTGCTGGCCGAGCAGGGGCGACGGCTTCAGCGCGACCGGCTGGCGGTTGTGGCGCACGGGCCATGTGGGCATCACGTATCCCTTGACCACCGGATGGTCCATGGTCTGCAGGATCGCCCGCTCATGGAACGTGGGGTCCTCGGCCAGCTCCTTGGTGTCGAGCACGGCCCCGGCAGGAATGCCGGCCGCGCCGATGATCCGGCCGGCCTCGTGCTTGTCATATTTGATGGTCCAGGCCTGCACGATCTCGTTGACCTCGGCTTCGCGCTCGGTGCGGGCGGCCGGGCTTTCGTAACGTGGGTCGCCGATCAGGTCCTCGCGGCCGACCACCTGCAGCAGGCGCTTCCAATGCTCGGGATTGGCGCGGCTGGTGTAGACGTAGACGTAGTCGTTGGGCCCGCCGCCCTTGGTCTTGAAGATGCCGCACGGCGGATTGCCGCCCGACACCGTCTGGTCGCCGGCTCGCTGCACCGGCCCGCCCTTGCGCGCCTGGGTCGCGAACGCGAGGCGGATGTAGTGCAGCATCGCGTCCTGCATGGCGACCTGCACGCGCTGACCCTTGCCGGTGCTCTTCTTCTCGTAGAGCGCACCCAGCACACTGATGCACAGCAGCATGCCGGTGCCGGTGTCGCCCAGCGTGGGGCCGGGCTTGATCGGCCGTCCGTCGCGCTCGCCGGAGATGCTCATGACGCCGCCGGTGGCCTGGGCGATCATGTCGAATGCCAGGTTCTTCTCGAACGGGCTGCCTTCGCCGAACCCCTTCACCTGCGCATAGACGATGCCCGGATTGAGCTTGGAGATCACGTCGTAGCCGAGCCCGAGGCGCTCGATGGCGCCCGGCGCGAAATTCTCGACGAGCACGTCGGCCTTGCTCGCCAGGTCGAGCGCCAGCTTCTTGCCGGCGGCCGACTTCAGATCGATGGTCACCGACTTCTTGTTGGCGTTGAAGATCAGGAAATAGAAGGAGTCTCTGTCCGGCTCGGAAAACACGCTGCGGCCGGGATCGCCCGAATTCGGGTTCTCGATCTTGACGACCTCCGCGCCGAGCCACGCCAGCGCCTCGGTGCAGGACGGGCCGGCTTCGAATTGCGAGAAGTCCAGCACCTTTACGCCCTCGAGACAGCCCAGGGATACTTGCTTTGCCGCCATGTCGCTTCCGCTCCCGATGTAAAGATTTTCGCGTTCAGCCGCGCCGGGCGCCGCCACCGCACGTGCGCAACCGCGGACCACCACTCATACCGTCGCAACCGGTGTCGCCGGCGAGCCGACGGCTCCCGGCAATCTCAGCGGCGGTGCCGTCAGCATGAAGCGGCTGCGGTTGTTCTTGCGCAGCCAATCGGCCAGCTCCGACAGCCGCCAAATCTCGCCGAGATTGACCCCGGTCTTGAACAGGCAGTGATGGTGCAACGGGAGCATGACGCAGTCGCCCGGAGCAAACGACGTGGGCATCAGCTCGACGGCGTAGTTGTCGGAGATCAGCGCGACGAGCTTGGTCTCCGTGATCCACTGCTGGAGCTTGGTGTCGCCGCCGTCAAGCCCCGTGCAGCTGGTCTCGAGCGTATGGGCATCGGGCTGCTTCTTGCCCTCCAGGATCACCTCGTCGAAGCCCGTGCGCAGCAGCACGAAATCGCCGGCCTCGACCTTGATCCCGTCGGCCGCCATGACGCGCATGAGATCGTCGTAGCCCACCGCATGCCGCTTGCGGCCGAAGTGGGCGAAAAGGTCGATCATCACGCCGCGGCCCTGCAGGCACTTCACGGCCATGTTTTCGACGCCCAGGGCGTTGGCGGACGAGGTGCCCTTGGCTTCCACGAACGTGCCCGGCACCGCGCCCGCGGCCTTGGCGTCGCTGGGGCCGACGAGATCCACGCCGCCGCGGTAGCCGTTGTAGAAGGTGGGCTCGGCCTTGCCGGTGCCGTTGGCGTCGAACAGGGCCCCCACGTGCGCGAGCGTGTCCCATTGAGTCGAGTATTGCAGATGCATGATCACGGCATCGTCGTTGACGACGTCGATCATGCCCGGATGCTGCCACTCCGTCCGGTAGAGCCAGTTCGGCTTGTCGACCCTGATTGACGGGCGAATCTGCGGCGGATGCCGGCGCGGGTTGAGCACATTGCCGCCGGGATAATCGAGCGGCATGGAAAGACAGAAGGTTTTGCCTTCCTTCACCTCGGCGATGCCCTGTTTGACCTTGGCCGGCGTCAGCTCGTTCATGCGGCCGAGCTGGTCGTCCGGGCCATAGTCGCCCCAGGTCGAGTTGTCGGGTCGTCGTTTCCAGCGCTTCTGCTCCGCCATCGCCTCCTCCCGGATGCCCATTAAGGATGATGGTAGCACCGCAGGCTTGGCGCGCCACCGCGATGCCGGCGCCGCTCTGCCATGCGCATTCGAGACGCCGGCATGCGAACTGTCGGAACGGACAGGTGCGCCGGGAACGACGTGCGCGCATCATGGCGCTGTTACTGCATGACATGGTCCCGAGGTTCGCAAGCTTCCGAGCTTGCAACAGCCCGCCTCGCCAGCTCCCCATCTCTGCTCCCCCAGAGTCCCTGCCTGGCGAGGCGGTCCCCTCGCCTGGGGAGGCCCGCGCTACACCGGCTGCTTGCGGCCGACCACGGCCGCCACCTTGTAGTGGTGGAAGAGCCAGTAGAGCTTGCCCATGGACCGCTTCCAGGCCCGCCAGCCGAGGAAGGGCACGAAGAAGCGGAAGAAATGGCGCAGGAACAGCGTCACCGGCCGCTGCGCGACCCGGTTCCAATAGGTGTCGCCGACCAGCTCGCTCTTGTGCAGGATCTGATGGCCGGCAAACAGCGCGGCGAGCTCGTCCGGGGTCGGACGGTACATGGTGTCGATCGGGTCGTGGTGCTCGTGGTAGCTCGACGGGACGGTGACGAAGAACAGCCCGTCCTCGGGCAGCAGGGCCAGCAGGCGCCGCGACAGCTCCGCCCGGTCGCGAACATGCTCGAACATGTGCGTGCAGATCACTGCCCGCGGCGCGATTGCCTTGAGCCTGGCGAAGTCGGCATCGTCGAACACGTCGCCGACGACGTCGACCCCCTCGGCGGCCTTCAAGTCCGAGTGCACCACACGCACCCCGCGCGCCGCGAGCGGACGGAACACCAGATCGGCGATGTAGGGCTGCTCGACCTCGCGGAAGTGCCGGGTGGAGGCGCCGAGGTTGAGCAGCGGCGAAAGCTGGTCGACCGGAACGCCGGCCAGCGTACGGCCGAGCCATTCGGCGTCGCAGCGCATCATATCGGTCGGCCCGGGTCGGAGGATGCAGGCGGGTCTCTTCGGAGGAGTGCCTAGCCCGTTCCTGGCAGCGCAGCAATATGTGGCAGGCGCCGCCTGCCGCCCCCTCCCACGCTTTCGTTGACTTTGCGGGGCCGCTCGATGATATTGCGGCCCGATCAGGCCGGGTCACGCGCCGCCAGCGCGGGCGCCAGGTGCCCCCAATCGGCCGTTTGTTAAGGGAAATCAGATATGTATGCTGTCATCAAGACTGGCGGCAAGCAGTATCGTGTGGCAACGGACGAGGTGCTGACGATCGAGAAGGTCGCCGGCGACGCTGGTGCCGCGGTCGAGTTCACCGAGGTCCTGATGGTGGCGGGCTCCGCCGATCCCAAGATCGGCAAGCCGACCGTTTCGGGTGCCAAGGTCATCGCCGAGGTGGTCGAGCAGGGGCGCGCCCCGAAGGTCATCGCCTTCAAGAAGCGCCGCCGCAAGAACTCGCGCCGCAAGCGGGGCCACCGCCAGGAGCAGACGACGGTGCGCATCAAGGAAATCATCGGCGGCTGAGGCCGGGCCGAAAGGAAAACGCTATCATGGCACACAAGAAGGCAGGCGGCTCCTCGCGCAACGGCCGCGATACGGCAGGCCGGCGGCTGGGCGTGAAGAAGTATGGTGGCGAGCATGTGCTGGCCGGCAACATCCTGGCGCGCCAACGCGGCACCAAGTGGCATCCGGGCGCCAACGTCGGCATCGGAACGGACCATACGCTGTTCGCGCTCGCCGAGGGCAACGTCGAGTTCGCCACCAAGCGCAATGGCCGCACGTACATCTCCATCAAGCCCAAGGCCGGCGCGGAGTGACGCGCGCCACTCCGCACGCACGTCTGCGGGGTGACCTCGATGCCGCAGAGCCCATCCCTGCCCGCCGACGCCCCGCTGCAGCCCTCTGACGCGGCCGTGCGCGCAATCGCTGGGGATCGGCTGTGAAGACGATACCTCGCCTTGCCACCGAGCGGCTTGTGCTGCGCCCCTTCCGCAGAGCCGACGCCGATGAGTTCGCCCGCCTCGCCGGCGACTGGGCCGTCGCTTCCATGACCAGCGACATCCCCTACCCGTTTTCCGCCGCCCAGGCCGTGGGCTGGCTCAAGCCCGTTCGCGGCGAGGTGCGCTTCGGTGTGGAGCTCGATGGGCAGTTGATCGGCGGCGTGGGCTTCTATCGGCGCGCCTCGGGCGTGGCGGAACTGGGCTTCTGGCTGGCGCGGCCATGGTGGGGCAACGGCTACGCCACGGAGGCAGCCCGTGCCGTGATCCAGCACGGTTTTGCCAATCCGAGGCTGCCGGCCTTCTCTTCCGCGCACTTCACCGACAATCGCGCCTCGGAACGGGTGCTGGTCAAGCTTGGTTTCCAGCCGACAGGCAGGGCCAGCATCGCCTGCGCAGCGCGCCAGTGCGACGTGGAGGTGATGACCTATTGGCTCGACCGGCAGGGCGCCTCCGCAGAGAAGGGCGGTCAACGCCCGCGGCCGGCCGGGCAAGTCGCGCGCTGGCGCGCCTGGCTCAGCCTCTTCGGCGGCACCTGAGGCGGCGTCATGAAGTTCCTGGACCAGGCCAAGATCTACGTGTCGTCGGGTGCCGGCGGCGCGGGGGCCGTCTCCTTCCGGCGCGAGAAGTTCATCGAGTTCGGCGGCCCCGACGGGGGCGACGGGGGCAAGGGCGGCGACGTCTGGGTCGAATGCGTCGCCAACCTCAACACGCTGATCGACTATCGCTACCGCCAGCACTTCAAGGCGCAAAGCGGCCGCGGCGGCATGGGCAAGAACCGCGCCGGCGCCTCCGGCAAGGACGTCGTGATCAAAGTGCCCCCGGGCTCGGAGGTGCTGGCCGAGGACCAGGAGACGGTGCTCGCCAGCCTGCTGCGGCCGGGCGACCGCGCCCGCATCGCCAAGGGCGGCAACGGCGGCTTCGGCAACGCGCACTTCAAGTCGCCAACCAACCAGGCGCCTCGGCACGCCAATCCGGGCCAGCCGGGCGAGGAGCTGACCGTGTGGCTGCGGCTGAAGCTGATCGCCGATGCCGGCCTCATCGGCCTCCCCAACGCCGGCAAATCCACTTTCCTGGCAGCCGTGAGCGCGGCCCGCCCGAAAGTCGCCGACTACCCCTTCACGACGCTCTATCCCAACCTCGGCGTCGTCGAGGCGCCGTCGCGCAGCTTCGTCCTTGCCGATATTCCGGGCCTGATCGAAGGCGCTCACGAGGGCGCGGGGCTCGGTACGCGTTTCCTCGGCCACGTCGAACGCTGCCGCGTGCTGCTGCATCTGGTCGACGCGACGGTGGAAGACGTGGCCGGCGCCTACCGCGTCGTGCGCGCCGAGCTCAAGGCCTACGGGGCCGGGCTCGAGAAGAAGAAGGAGATCGTCGCGCTGTCCAAGTGCGATGCGCTGGACGAGGCGACCATCGAGAAGAAGGCCGCGGCGCTCAAGGGCGCCTCTCGCAAGAAGCCGCTGGTGCTGTCGGCTGTATCGGGGCGCGGCATGAAGGAGGCGCGGGCGGCGCTGGCCCGCGAGATCGACCGCTCGGCGGCCAAGGAGAGGGCGGGCCGGGGCGCCGCCCAGCGTCGCCCCTGGCAACCCTAGGCCTTGCGCCCAAAGCTGCGGTCCAAGTTGCATTGACCGGGCTAATTCCTTGTTTTTCTGCCTGGTTTCCGCCTGCCGGAAAGGAAGTCTTCACCAAATCGGCCTCGAATGGCGAGGAAGGCCGTGGCGCGAATCGGCGGGCCGAAGGCCCTAGTCCGGACGGCCTGGAAACCGAACCATGCATACCACCAACGTCATGGAGCCCGCTGGGGCCATCGTGCCGACGCTGCGCTATCGCGACCTCGCGGCAGCCATCGATTGGCTCTGCAACGCCTTCGGCTTCGAAGCGCATCACGTGGTGGTCGCCGAGGATGGGACGACCCAATACGCCGAACTCACCTACGGCAACGGCATGATCATGCTGGCGCCGGTGGTGGACAAGGACCTCGACGGGCTGATGACCCAGCCGGCCGACACCGGCGGGGCGGAGACCCAAATCTGCTACCTGTTCGTCACCGACATCGAGAGCCACTGCGCACGGTCCAGGGAAGCGGGAGCGGAAATCCTGCTCGACCTCGCGGATGCGGACAGCGACAGCCGCGGCTATGCCTGCCGCGACCTCGAAGGACATGTGTGGAAGTTCGGCAGCTACGATCCCTGGTTGCAGGGCCGAGCATTCGCCGACTTCGAGCAGGAGGGCCGCAAGACGGGACGCGGCCGCAGGACGGTGCGCGCGCTGGCGGCGGTCGTCGCGGCCGGTTGCATCGCCGCTACGATCGGCTGGGCGCTCGGCCTTGTCGACGTGCAGTACATCAAGAGCGCGGCTGCCGCCTTCGCCGACGCCGTCACCATCGGGCAGCAGGATCCACGTGCGCAAGGCGGGAGCGCGCGCGGGGCTGCGCCGGCAGAGCTGCAAGCCGTCAAGGAGCAGCTCGCTAAGGAACGCAGCGAGCGGATGGCCGCCGAGCGCCGCACCCAGGACCTGCAGACTCAGCTTGCCCGCAGGAACGCCGAGCCGTCCCCCAGGCCCGAGGCGGACCCGGCGATGGCGGAATTGCGCCAGAAGCTTGCACGCGCGCAAAGCACACTGGAGTCCGAGCAAAGGATGGCGCAAGAGCTGCGCGACCGGGTGAGCACGGCTGAACGGGAGAGAGAGGCCCTGCGTGCGCAGCTCGCAGACGAGCGCCGTGCGCGCGAGTCGGCGGTGGCGCCCGCCAAGCCGGCAGGCGAATCCCTCGCCAAGCAGCAAGTGGTCCGTACCGGCAGCGTAAAGCCGGCCGCAGAGGCACGCGAGCGGCCGGCGCGCAAGCAGCCCGTGCGCTACATGATCCGCCGCGTCTACTTCTGGGAAGACTAGAGCCTGTCCGGGCGCCTCGCTACTTTGCGACGACCGGCAGCGTCCGCAACCTCGGATGTGCATCGAGCTGGGCAAGCCCGCGCGGGTAGCCGCCGGCCGCGTCACGCGACATGCCCTCCAGGCGGAAGAAGCTGACGTCGACGATGCCGATGGTACGCAGGATCGCCACCATGTAGGGCGTCAGGAAATCCGGCTGGCGCGCGCGCTCGCCGGTGATGTCGCTGCCCGAAGAGACCACCACGAAAGCCGGCCGGTCGCGCAGCAAGCCGATCTTGCCTTCCGGCGTGCTGCGAAACGTGCGGCCAAAGCGCACCACTTGGTCGAGCCATGCCTTGAGCACGGCCGGCACCGTGAAATTGTGCATCGGCGTGCTCAGCACGAGCCCATCGCTCGCCTCGAGCTCGCCGATGAGCTCCTCGGAGAGCCGGAGGGCATCGACGCCCCGCGCGCTTTCCGCCGTCTGATGCGCAACCATCGCCGCCGCAAAGGCGGCATCCACGAGATGGGGCGGCTGGGCCGCGAGGTCGCGCCGGATGACGCGGACATGGGGACTGTCGGCCGCCAGCCGCTCCATCAGCACGTCCGTCAGGCGGCGGCTGTTGGACGCCGTTCCCTTCGGACTGCAGTCGATCCGCAGGATGGTTCGCATGGCTCCTCGCTGTCAGACCGGGCCGAGCGGCATCGAGAAGCGCAATCCGCGCGCGAGCATGCCGTAGCGGAAATAGAAGCGCTGGCCGAGGCTGTTGTCGATGGCGGTATCGAGGACGAGCCGATTGCAGCCGCGCTTGCGGGCGACGGCAGACACCTCGTCGAGCAGCCTGGCACCCAGGCGGTGCCGGCGCTCTCCTGCCTCGACCACGAGGTCGTCCACGTAGGCAAACGGCCCGTGGATAAGCAGCTCCTGGAAGCGATAGCCGGCGAGCCCGACCGGCATCGTTCCGCGCCAGGCCGCCAGCAGGTGATAGTCCTCGCGCCGCTGACGGCGCACGCGCCGGACGAGCTCGTCGGCATCGGCGAGATGCGGCCGCAAGTCCTTCATCACCGGGAAGCACGCCGCGACCTCCTGGTCGCTCTCGGCATGCCGGAATGTGACCTCGCGCATACGTGGCCCTCCTTCACTCGGGAAGCGGCACGCGAAGGCCGACGCAGATGCGGTTCCAGACGTTGATGAGACCGATGAGCACGGTCAGATCGACGATCTCCTTGTCGGTGAAATGCCCCTTCAGCGGCTGGAAGTCGGCATCCGGGGCGCCGGTGGACGCTACATTGGTCAGCGTCTCGGTCCATGCGAGCGCCGCCCGCTCGCGCGGCGAGTAGAGCGACGTCTCCTCCCAGCCGCTGAGGAGATACAGGCGCTGCTCGGTCTCGCCGCTGCGCCTGGCATCCTTGGAATGCATGTCGAGGCAGAATGCGCAGCGGTTGACCTGCGAGGCGCGCATCTTGACGAGCTCGATCAGGCTCTTTTCCAGACCACATTTGCGGACATAGGCCTCGACCGCGCGCACCGCCTCGTAGGCGCCGGGCGATGCAGCCTTGTAATCGATCCTCTGCGCGCTCATGCCGCGAACCTCCTGGCCCAGATTGAAGTTGCTCACTGGTATCCGATCAATGGACAATCCAATAGGGCCAAGATGCGATGAAATGAGTGGACCATGATGCGCCCTCAGTCGCGCGGCGGGCGCCCGCGCACGGCGGCCGTCAATGACCGCCGGCGCCAGGGCTCCCTGTTCCGGCAGGTCTACGACCGCATCCGGCACGGCATCGCCGCCGGCAGCATGCGGCCGGGCGACCGCGTGCCCTCCGCGCGCGGGCTGGCCAGCGAGCTCGGCATTGCCAGGGGTACCGTCGAGGAAGCCTACCAACTGCTCGTCGCCGAGGGTTACGTCGTGCGGCGCGGCGCCGCCGGCTCCTTCGTGGCGGACGGCGTGGCGATGGAGGCCGTCCTCAGCCGAAGGCCGGTGGCGCGGCCGCGCCGTGCCGCCCCGGCGATGCCGGCGTCCGTTTCGGTCCGGCATGACCGCGACGCGCTCCCCTTCCAGCTCGGCGTTCCCGCCCTCGATGCGTTCCCGAAGGGCCAGTGGTCGCGCATCGTGGCGCGTCACGCGCGCCGGCTGGACGCGACCGACCTGTGCTATCCAGATCCCCTGGGCCTGCCGCGCCTGCGCGAGAACATTGCGCGCTATCTGACGCTGTCGCGCGGCGTGGCATGCACCGCCGAGCAGATCGTCGTCACCGGCGGCTTTCAGGGCGCGCTCGGGTTGACGGCGCGGACGGTCCTGGAGGCCGGCGACGAGGTCTGGCTGGAGGACCCCGGCTATACGATCGCGCATCACCCCTTGGCTGCGGCCGGTGCGCGTCTCAGCTTCGTGCCGGTCGATCGGGAAGGCCTGATCGTGCCTGCGGGCGAGAAGCAGGCGCGCACCGCGCGCCTTGCGCTCGTCACGCCGTCGCACCAGTTCCCGACCTGCGTACCGCTATCCTTGCCGCGCCGCATGGCGTTGCTTGCGTGGGCGCGGCGGAGCGGCGCCTGGATCATCGAGGACGACTACGACGGCGAGTTCCACTACGCCGGGCGGCCCCTTCCGGCGCTGAAGAGCATCGATCGCGACGACCGCGTGCTGTACGCGGGCAGCTTCAGCAAGACGCTCTTTCCGGGCCTGCGGCTCGGCTATGTCGTGGTTCCCGCCGAGCTGCTCGGACATTTCGTCGATGCGATCAAGATGGCCGACACCACCGCACCTGCATTTCTGCAAAGCGTCGTGGCGACCTTCATGGAGGAGGGGCATTTCGGCCGGCACCTACGCCGCATGCGCAGCCTCTACGGTGCCCGTCGCGCGGCGCTGATCGGAGCCCTGAAGGCCACGTTCGGCCCACGGCTCGACGTGGTGACTTCCGGTGGAGGGCTGCATCTGCTGGCGCGCCTGCCGCCGCGCGTGCGCGACACGACGATCGGCCGGCTCGGCGCCTCCCGGGGGCTGGCGCTGCATACGCTGTCACCCCATTGTCGCGGGACCACCCCGCAGCACGCCCTGATCCTGCCCTTCACCAACGTGCGCGAGCGGATGGCGCTGCAAGTGGCGCAGCGCCTCGCGCGAGCGATCGGCGCGCATTTGGCCGATGCGATTGGCCGCAACGGCCGCCACACCTAAGCATATGGCGGCCGTCCTCGGCGGCCGCTCACTTGATGACATAGCGCGCCTGCACGCTGTCGCCGTGGTCGTCCTTGCCGCTCACGACGACCACGGCGCCTTGCGCCAGCGGAGCCTCGAGCCTGGCGACGAGCTTCTTGCCGCCCTGGTCGGCGAAGTTGATGGTGGTCGTCTTGCCCGCCTGCTGGATGACCGCGCGCAGGCTGACACCCTTGGCATCATGGGTCTTTCCATTTTCCGTCATGTACACCGTCAGCTCCGATGGGCCGACGACGAGCTCGACCTTGTGGCTGCCGGTGCCGCCCAGCATACCGCCGTTGGGGCCCGTGCCCTGCGCGCCGGCCCGACCAGCCGTCGCCAGCATCGCGGCCGTCGCTAAAACCAATGTCAATTTTCGCAGCATGCGCCTTTTCTCCTTCTACTGTTGTTCTTCGGCGTGATTTCTCAGTAGGCCTCCGCGGCCCTCGATCCGGCGCGCTCCGGCGCGCCATCGTGAGACGTCGCGATGTGCTCCAGCGCCTTGGCGCCGAAGGCGAGGAACAGGACGGGCGTGAGCAGCGTATCGAGCAGGGTGGAGCTGATCAGGCCGCCGAAGATGGTCACGGCGACCGGGTGCAGGATTTCCCGGCCCGGTTCCCCGGCGCCCGTCAGCAGCGGCAGCAGCGCGAGGCCTGCGCACAGCGCTGTCATCAGCACCGGGGTCAGGCGCTCGAGGCTGCCGCGCACAACCAGCGCGGGACCGAATCTCTCGCCCTCGAACACCCCCAGGTTGATGTAGTGGCTGATCTTGAGGATGCCGTTGCGGGCGGCGATACCGGCCAGCGTGATGAAACCGATCATGGACGCCACCGACAGCGGCTGGCCGGCGAGCCAAAGGGCCACGACGCTGCCGATGAGGGCCAGCGGTATGCTGGTGAGGATGATCAGCGCCAGCACGACCGACTGATAGCGCTGGTAGAGCACCATGAAGATGAGCGCGGCAGAGAGAAGCGCGAGCAGCCCGATCATGAGGGCGGCCTCCTCCTGCGCCTTGAAGGTTCCCTCCAGCCGCACCGTGTAACCTGAGGGCAGAGCGGCCGCGGCGAGCATGCCCCGCAGGTCGGCAACGATGGCCGCCATGTCGCGGCGGCCATCGCTGTTGGCGCGCACCACGATGCGCCGCTGGCCGTTCTCGCGCAGGATCTGGTTGGGCCCTTCGCCCTCCTCGATCTTCGCCAGCAGGCGCAGCGGCACGAAGCCCTGGGGCGTCGATACCAGCAGGTCGCGCAAGCCGGTTGTCGACCGGTTGTCGTCGGAGACGCGCATGATGACGTCGAAGCGGCGGTTGCCGTCGATGATCTGCGAGACCACGCGGCCATTGGAGAGCGCCTCCAGGGCCTCGGTCAACGCGGCCGGGGTGATGCCGTACAGCGCGGCGCGCTCGTAGTCGGCCGTCACCTTGAGTTGCGGGATGAGCACCTGCTTCTCGACCTGGAGGTCGACCAGACCGGCAACGGCCGCCATCTTCGAACGTAGCTGCTCGGCAAGGGAGCGAAGCGTGTCGAGGTCCTCGCCGAACACCTTGAGCACGATCTGCGCCTGCACGCCCGACAGCATATGGTCGAGCCGATGCGCGATCGGCTGTCCGATCGATATCGAAACGGGCAGAACCCCCAGCTTGGAGCGGATGTGGGCGTAGATCTCCTCCTTGGTGCGGCCGGAGCGTGCGAGGTCGACATCGATCTCCGAGCTGTGGACACCCTCGACGTGCTCGTCGAGCTCGGCCCGGCCGGTGCGGCGGCCGAGACTTTTGACCTCGGGGATGGTCAAGAGCAGGCGCTCGGCCACGGCACCGAGGCGGTTCGACTCGGCCAGCGAGATGCCGGGGGTGTACTGCAGGCCGACCAGGATGGTGCCCTCGTTGAACGGGGGCAGAAACGTGCGGGGGAGGAGGTAGGCACCGATGCCGGCGGCCAGCACGCTCGCGGTGACGATCGCGTATAGCGTCTTGCGATGGCCGAAGGCCCACTGCAGCAGCTTCGTGTTGCCGGCCTTCAGGCCCCGGACCACGAAGCTGTCGCCCTGCCCGTGCGCTCGCGGCACCGAGAGGAAGTAGGAGGCAAGCACGGGCGTGAGCGTGATGGAGATGATGAGCGAAGCCAGGATCGAGACGATGAACGCGATGCCGAGCGGAACGAACAGCCGCCCTTCGATACCCGACAGCGCGAACAGCGGCATGAAGACGAGGATGATGATGATGGTGGCGTAGAAGATGCCCGAGCGCACCTCCTGGCTGGCGCGCGCGATCACATCCAGCACCGGCAGCGGATCTGGCCTCTGCGCGTTCTCCTTCACGCGCCGCAGAATGTTCTCCACGTCGACCACGGCATCGTCGACCAGGGCACCGACGGCGATGGCAAGACCACCGAGCGTCATGGTGTTGATCGACATGCCAAAGGTGCTGAACACCACGGCCGTGGCGAGGATCGAGGTCGGGATGGCGGTGAGAGATACGAGTGTCGCGCGCACGCTCATGAGGAACAGCATCAGCACCACAGCCACGACCGCTGCCGCCTCGACCAGAGCACCCCTCACGTTGTCGATCGATGTTTCGATGAATGTCGCCTGCCGGAACTGGATCTTGTTGGCCGACACGCCCTGCGGCAGCGTCCTCTGAATGCTCTCGAGCTGTCGCTCGATGGCTCTGGTGATGGTGATGGTGTCGGCCGCGGGCTGCTTCTGGATGCCGACGATGACGGCGGGATTGCCCATGTAGCCGGCATCGCCGCGCTTGACGCGCGCGGCGAACTCGACCTGGGCAACCTGCCGCAGCAGAATGCTGTGGCCTTCCCGCGTGGCCACCACGAGGTTGCGCAAATCCTCCAGCCGATGCGTGAGGCCGATGTTGCGAATGAGGTACTCGCGGGCGTGCTGGTCGATGAAGCCGCCACCCGTGTTGGCGCCGAAACGGCGAATGGCGCTCTCGATATCTGCCGGCGAGATGTTCAACCGGCTCATCATCCCCGGATCGGGCATGACGCGGTACTGACGCACCTCGCCGCCGATGGGAATGACCTGGGCCACGCCCGGGATCGTGAGAAGCTGCGGGCGCAGCACGAAGTCTGCGATCTCGCGCAACTCCATGGGCGACACCGAGGATCCGGTGACGGCGAGGAGCATGATCTCGCCCATGATGGACGAGATCGGCCCCATCTGCGGCTGCACCCCGTGCGGCAGCCGCCCCTGCAGCGTTGCCAGCCGCTCGGCCACCTGCTGGCGGGCGCGATAGATCTCGGTTTGCCAACCGAATTCGACGTAGACGATGGACAGGCCGACGTCGGAGGCGGAGCGAATGCGCACCACTCCCGGCATGCCGCCCATTGCCGTCTCGATCGGGTAGGTGACCAGCTGCTCCACTTCCTGGGGCGCCAGCCCTTCGGCCTCGCTCATCAGGACCACAGTCGGCCGGTTGAGGTCCGGGAAGACGTCGACGGGCAGACGCGGCAGCACGAAGAGGCCGTAGGCCACGAGGGCGGCGGAGGCGGCGAGCACCAGCAGCCGATTCTTCAAGCTCGCGGTGACGATGGCGTTGAACATTCCGTGCTCCGGTTCAACGCACCTGATTGAGCAGCGGCGCGTTGCGGACCACGATCCGCTCGCCCGCGTCGAGGCCTGCGGTGACCACGACGCTGTCGTGATCGAGCGGCTCGGCGCGCACCGCCCGCGGCACGAACACCTCCGGCTCCTTGTGGGCGAAGACCACGGTCTGGCCGTTGGGGGCCTGGGCCAACGCCGCGCGCGGCAGGACAATGCCGCTGACGCGCTCGCCCGCCGATGCGATCACGGTGAGCGGCGTGCCCACATTCAGCGCGACGGTCGACGCGATGATCTGGAACTGAAGAATCGAGTACTGCTGCTGCAGCGCCCGGCTGCGACCGAGGAACTTCAGCCTGATCGTGGCATCGCTGCCGAGGCTGGCGGTGGCCTCATCCACCGCGTCGGGATCGATCTGGTCGAAGACCAGCGCTTCGACGAGCAGGCTTGCCGGGTCGATGATCTGAAAAAGCTGGTCGCTGGGCGACACCACCTGGCCGGCGACCACGCGCGTTGCCGCGATCACGCCGTCGACGGGCGCGCGCAGCTCCTCGGGACGGACCTTGGCGGCCAGCAGCTCGCGGCGGCGCTGCTCCAGCCCTTCGAGCTGGATGCGAACATCCTCGACGGTCGCCCGAGCCACCGCATTGGTGGCGAGAAGCTGCTCCTGCCGAGTGAGCTTGCGACGGTTGAGGCTGATCTCCTGGTCGAGCGTGCCGAGGGTTTGCGCCATGTCGGAGGAGTCGATGGAGGCGAACGACGGCGCGACGCGGCCCATGGGATCGCCGGCCTTAACCTTGGTGCCGAGCGGCGGCACGCCCCCCTCCGGTGCCTCGTAGCGGCCCTGGAGGGTGCTTTGCACGACGCCGCTGCGGTTCGGATTGGCGACCACGCGAGCGTTGAAGCGCACCATCTTGACCCGCGTTTCGGTGGCCGTGACGCGGGTCCGGATCTCCAGCAGGCGCTGGGTCGGCTTGGGCACGAAGATGCTGCCGTCCGGCCGCCGCGCCGGCGAATTGCCGCTACTGGCGCGGAGGTCGGGGCCGTGATCGTGGCCCTCGTGAGCGCCGGTGCCGGCTGCCCCAAGAAGGAGAACGAGGATGGCAACAGGCACGGCAACAAGCCGGCGCCGCCGAAGCGACGCGATCCCGATGGCCGCCCCTCCGACGATGATCAGTGCCACGCCCACCGCTGCGATGCGCCCCCCAGGCGCCGCGGAGAGGAAGTCCTCCGCAACGTGCAGCAGGGTGTGAAGCCGGCCCGACGGCTCTTCGGCCGGCGGCGGGACCATCAGCGTCCCGGCCAGCAGATCGCTGACGGCACCATCCTTGAGGTTGACCAGAACTTCATGGTCGCCGGACGCGCGCAGCGGCGGGGCCGTGATCTCGTAGGTGCCCGACTTCTCCTGCAGCTCGGCCGTGTAGGCCTGCCCGTCGAGCGAAATCTCGATGGTGGCGGTGGTCACCGGGCTGTTGTCGTCGGCGCGGTCGAGGTAGATGACCAGCACCTCGCCCTCGACGATGCCGACGAACTCGTATCGCTCGGAGCCGGCGACGACGCGCGGCGATCCGGGCGCGGCCGCAGCAGGTGCGGCGGCGTGATCGCGCCCTTCGTGGGCGCCGACAGATTGGAAACAGCCGGCGACGAGTGCGGCAGTCAGCATGCAAGCGGCTGCCGCGCGCGCACAGCGCGGCAAGTGTTGAATATGGCGAGGCATGGAAAGCCTTCCGTTCCGGCCAAAGCGTGGGACGCGGGTCCCGGCTGATCAGGCAGGGGTGGAAGGTCTCGGTGGGCGGTCGAGAGAGGACGGCAGCAGCAAGCGGCCGATCGAACGCACGGGCGTGGATTCGACCTGGTTGGGCGCGGCCAATAGGACCGTCTGCGCCGTCAGAATGGCGGTGCCGCCGTTGCACATGAAGTCACAGGCGTCACCGTGATCGACGCCTTGGCCGCACGCGCCGTCGGTCTTGGCGTGTGCTGCGGCGTCGATGGCCGGCATGGCCGCAGAGGTCTTGGCGGCGTGACCATGGGCGCAGCCGTCGGCGGATTTGGCGTGGTTGTGTCCCGAAGCGTGGGCGTAGCCGCCCACCATATGCGCAACGACGAGCGCGAGCGCCGCCAGGATCGACACCAGCCGGCTGCAACCACGTCCGCTTCTGCCCATCGTCACCATGTTCGAACCACGACAGCCGATCGAACTATGCGGCACGACCATGGCGTGAGCAAGACGACCCCACACACTTTCCCGGGGGCGTTTCGCGCCGGTCTTAGCCAGAGCGGGCCTCTCGGCATCCGAGCTTCGCGCAAGGCGCCGGCCGCGGTATTCGCCTTGGGCGAGGGCCGTCAGGATTGCCGGGAGCTGCCGACCGTGCGCGCCACGATGGCCTCCGTGGCGGAGTCGGGCCCGAACTCACGCGGCGTATTCACGCCCAGCATCTCGGTCAGTTTGGCGCGTGCGCGATTGACGCGGCTCTTGATGGTGCCGACGGCGCACGCGGAGATGGCAGCCGCCTCCTCGTAGGAGAAGCCGGCCGCGCCGACCAGCACGAGCGCTTCGCGCTGGTCTGGCGGGAGCAGGTTGAGCGCCCGCCGGAAATCCTGCATGTCGAGATGGCCCTGCTGGCCCGGATGGACGGCGAGATCGCCGGCCTTGCTTCCGTCGCGATCCTCGACCTCGCGCCGCCGGCGGCGGCATTCCGAGAAATAGGTGTTGCGAAGGATGGTGAACAACCAGGCGCGCAGATTGGTGCCTTCCTGGAAGCTGTCGAGATGGTCCCAGGCCTTCAGCAGCGTCTC
>DATFCC010000127.1:0-2865 GCA_035253505.1 Hyphomicrobiaceae bacterium | reverse complement strand
GCTCCCGCGCCGCCGAAGCACCGCGTCCGCGCTGGCATCTGATGGCCTGCCGCCGGTTCGGCCCGCTTGTGCTGATCGCGGCCGTGATGGTGCTGGTATTCGCCAGCGGCTGGTACCGCGAGGTGACGGCCGAGAACATCGTGGCGCTGCGGGACCGCTTCCACGTCGTCCTCGCCCACCATCCCGTCGCCTCGGTGATCGGCTACGTCTCCGTGTATGCCGCCATGGCCGCGCTCAGCCTGCCCGGTTGCCCTTTCCTCACGGCAACCGGCGGACTGCTGTTCGGCTGGCTGGTTGGCGGTGCCGCCTCGGTCGTGGGCGCGACGATCGGCGCCACGGTGCTGTTCCTGATTGCGCGCTCGGCCATCGGCGGGATGCTCAACGAACGCGCGGCGCCATGGCTCGCCAAGCTTCGCCGCGGCTTTGCCGAGGACGCATTGAGCTATCTCCTGTTCCTCCGCCTGGTGCCTGCCTTTCCGTTCTGGTTCGTCAATATCGCTCCCGCCGTTCTGGGGGTGCCGTTGCGGACCTACGTGACAGGGACATTTTTGGGTATCATCCCCGCGACGTTTGCGTTCGCCTCGGCGGGCGCGGGCCTCGACAGCGTCATCATGGCGGCCAAAGCCGAGCATGCGCGCTGCGTGGCGGCAAAGGGGGTAGAGGCGTGCAAGCTCGCACTACACGCGAGCGCACTCGTCACGACCGAGCTGGTGCTGGCGCTGGTGCTTCTCGGCGTCGTCGCACTGATCCCGGTCGTGCTCAGGCGATGGAGAGCCGGTCATGCAGCAGCCAAGTGATCACGCGGCCGGCTTGGCGCGAGCGCACCCCGGCGCCGACCTGCCGGACATGTCGCGAGCCACGCGCAGCAGCACGGTCTCAAGCGCGGGAGGCGGTGAGCTGCGCGCGGACCTGTGCGTGATCGGCGCGGGTTCGGGCGGCCTCAGCGTGGCAGCCGCCGCGGCCCAGCTCGGCGTCTCCGTGATCCTGATCGAAAAAGGCAAGATGGGCGGGGACTGCCTCAACACCGGCTGCGTACCCTCCAAGTCGCTGATCGCTGCCGCGCGGCGTGCCCATCAGATGCGCACCTCCGGGCCGTTCGGCATCGTGCCCACCAACCCGGTCATCAGCTACAAGGGCGTGCACGACCACATCCAGGGTGTCATCGCCGCCATTGCACCCAACGACTCGGAAGAGCGCTTCACCGGCCTCGGCGTCAAGGTCATCCGTGCGGAGGCCCGGTTCGCGAGCAGGGACACGGTGGTGGCCGGCGATCAGCGCATCAAGGCGCGGCGTTTCATCATTGCCACGGGGTCCTCACCGGCGATCCCGGCCATTCCCGGATTAGACACGGTGCCCTACCTCACCAACGAGACCGTCTTCGACAACCGCACCCAGTTCGACCACCTGATCGTCATCGGCGGGGGGCCGATCGGCCTCGAGTTGGCGCAGGCCTTTCTGCGCCTCGGCAGCCGTGTCACGGTGCTGGAGCAGATGAAAGCGCTGGGCAAGGACGACCCGGAGATGTCGGAGGTTGTCCTGAAGCGGCTCCGCGCCGAGGGGATGGAGATCCGCGAGGGTGCGCTGGTGGAACGCATCAGTGGCGGCACGCGGCTCATCGACGCGCACATCTCCGAGGGCGGCGTGCCGGCCGTCGTTCAGGGCAGCCACCTGCTGGTGGCCGCAGGGCGTGCGCCCAATGTCGCAGGCTTGAACCTCGAAGCCGCCGGCATCAAATACGACCAGCGCGGGATCCAGGTGGCCAAGAGCCTCGCCACCACCAACTCGCGCGTATTCGCGATCGGTGACGTCGTCGGCGGCCCTCAGTTCACCCATGTGGCCAACTATCATGCCGGCATCGTCATCCGGCGGGCGCTGTTCCGGCAACCGGCCACGGTCGACAACGACATCATTCCCTGGGCCACATTCACCGAGCCGGAGCTGGCCCATATCGGGCTCGGCGAGGATGTGGCCAGGCAGCGCGGGCAGCGCGTCCATGTCTACCGCTGGCCCTACCACGAAAACGACCGCGCCCAGGCCGAGCGCGTCGCGGAGGGCTTCATCAAGGTGGTTACGGATACCAAGGGCCGCATCCTGGGGGCGAGCATCGTCGGCGAGCATGCCAGCGAGCTGATCCAGATGTGGTCGCTGGCCGTGTCGCAGAAGCTTAACATTCAGGCGATGACGCAATGGATTTCGCCCTACCCCACATTCTCCGAGATCAACAAGCGGGCTGCCAACGGCTATTATGTAACCGCTGCGGCTAAGCCCTTGGTGCGCAAGCTGGTCGGCTGGTTGCGCAAGCTCGGGTAAGGGGCTGCAGGAGGCGTTTGGCTGCGAGGCGAGCGAGACAGGGGCGTGCCACGCGATAGCATCGAGGAAGCCTTGTCCTGGCCGAGGCGGCTGTGGCAATGGGCAAGCACGCTGCGCTTCCCGCTGTCCTTCAGCGCGGAAGGGCGTGGCTTCGGTTTGCCTGCCAAGCTTCTGCTGCTGACGCTGACCTTCGTCATGCTGGCCGAGGTGCTGATCTTCGTGCCCTCGGTCGCCAACTTCCGCATCATCTGGCTCAACGACCGGCTGACGGCGGCGCAACTCGCCGCGCTCGCCGCCGAGGCGGTGCCAGGCGGAGTGGTGCCGGATGCGCTGCGCTCCGAGCTGCTGCGGACCGCGCAGGTGCGCGCGGTGGCACTCAAGCGCAACAAAGAGCGCCGCCTGGTGCTTCCTGCCGATCAGGCCGCCGAGATCGACGAGACCTTCGACTTTCGCGCCAGTGCGCGGCCGCGCGGGGTCGGCAACGAGGTGGCGCTGCGCCTGCGCCTGATCTGGGACGCGCTGAAGGTCTTCTGGGCTCGCGAGGGTCGCGTCATT
>DATFCC010000126.1:0-14893 GCA_035253505.1 Hyphomicrobiaceae bacterium | reverse complement strand
CGCGCTCGACAAGCCGCTGCGCGATGGCCTAGACCCACCCGACAGCCTCCCGGGAGTGCGGATCATGAAGCGGTTCAAGGCATTGATGGTCACGAAGGGCGAGGGTGGGCCGACGAGTGCCTGGCAGGAGCTGTCGCAGACCGATCTGATGGACGGCGACGTCGTGGTCCACGTGAGCCACTCCACCATCAACTACAAGGATGGGCTGGCCATCACAGGCAAAGCGCCGGTGATCCGCCGCTGGCCCATGATCCCCGGCATTGATTTCGCCGGCACGGTGGCCACTTCCTCCCATCCCGAGTTCAAGCCCGGCGATGCCGTGCTGCTCAATGGCTGGGGCGTGGGGGAGACCCACTACGGCGGCTATTCTGAGGTTGCCCGCGTCAACGGGGACTGGCTGTTGAAGATGCCGGCGCAACTTACGGCCGCCGATTGCATGGCCGTCGGCACCGCGGGGTACACGGCCATGCTCTGCGTGCTGGCGCTGGAACGCCATGGCGTGAAGCCCGCCAGCGGCCCAGTGCTGGTCACCGGGGCTGCGGGCGGCGTGGGCAGCGTCGCCGTCGCGTTGCTGGCCAAGCTCGGCTACCAGGTCACGGCCTCGACTGGCCGACAGGCGGAGGCCGACTATCTGAAGGGGCTGGGTGCGAGCGAGATCATCGATCGCGCCGAGCTGTCGAAGCCGGCCCGCCCGCTCAACAAGGAGAGATGGGCAGGCGCCGTCGATGCCGTCGGCAGCCACACCCTCGCCAATGCCATCAGCATGACGAGGTATGGCGGGGCTGTTGCGGCATGCGGACTCGCGCAAGGCATGGATCTGGCGACTTCGGTCGCCCCCTTCATCCTGCGCGGTGTCACGCTCGCCGGCATCGACTCGGTGATGGCGCCCAAGCCGGTCCGCGCCGAAGCGTGGCGCCGGCTCGCTGCCGATCTCGACCGCGCCAAGCTCGCGGCCATGACCGTCACGCGGCCGGCGCGCGATGTCGTCGCGCTGGCGCCGGAGATCCTGGCCGGCAAGGTGCGCGGCCGCGTGGTGCTGGAGCTCGCCTAGTGCGCGAGACGGTGACCGATGCGGCCGGTCATTGCGGCGTGAGGCGCCACGTGCCGATGGCCGTGCGGGTGATGACGTCGCGCCGCGTGGGGATTTCGATGTAGTCGACCTTGGCCCAGCGTTCCGCGAACGAGCGGTAGAAGGGCGAGAAGGCGTTCCCCGATTGGCCCGTGGTCTGGATGTAGAGCGACCGTTCCAGATCGGCGAAATCGTAGATGCCGCGATAGGTCGATGCGGCCCGATTGGTGAACGTGTGCCGCTCGCCGAACTCCGTGACGCCGCGATTGAGCGTGTAGTCGTCGCCGGGGCTCGGCACCGTGACATTGAAATAGTGCGCGAGCAGCGCGAAGCTGCCGAACGGGCGGTGCTCCCCGAGGGCGTAGTGCGCCGGGCCCCATCGCCACTTGCCGCGATCGGTGCCATAGCGCGTCTCGAGGTCCGCCATGGCCTTCAAGAGCGCGTCCGCGACCAGGCCGTCGCATGTCTCCCGATCGGGAGTGGAGCGGTCGTCGCACCAGTCGCGGGTCGCTGACCGGCCTTCCAGCAACCTGGTCAGTGCGAGCGCGCGGGAGCCGAAGAAGCGATCGAATGCGGCGCCGAGGCTTGGGCGGTAGATGGTGCGCACGGTCTCGCGTTCCCACGCGGTGAATATGAGCGGCTCGGCCATATCGGCGCGCATGGTGGCGTCCCAGCGGTCGAGCCGGTCGAGCAAGGCGCGATCGGGGAAGCCGGCGCGACGCGCGGCCGCGATCATCAGCGGTTTGAGCTGGGCGAAGCCGCCGGACAGAACATCGGCCTGCGCGGCGCGCATGCTGGCGATGTCGTGACCCTTGCGATCGAGAACGAGCTCCTCGACTCGATGCTGCCGGAAGGGCGGGTCCCAGTCATAGGTGAGGAAATGCGGATAGTCGGGGCCGACGATGCGGGCGTTGGCGGTGCCGATGGCGCCCGAGGGCGGGTTGACGACACGCGGAACATCCTCGAAGGGGATGTATCCCTTCCAGTCGTAGGTGGCATCCCAGCCGGGCACGGGTGCGCGCCCGGCGACCTTGTTGGCGGGATCGCGCACCGGCACGCGGCCCGGCGCGATCATGCCGATGTTGCCCTCGCTGTCGGCCACCACCATGCTCTGCATGGGCACGACATAGCGGCGCATGCGCTCCATGTAGTCGTGGACGGTACGGATGTCGGGATCGAACATGCCGGTGGCGATGGTCGTGTCGTCGTCGCTGAGCGCGGTCCATTGCAGGGCGGCGACATGCTGCGACCCCAGCAGGTTGCCGATGTCGCGGTAGCTCGGCGGAAGCACGGGCCCGTGACGCGTGCGGCGCCGCTCCACCATCTCCACGCCGCGCCCCTTCACCGCGATGGCGAGCGTGTCCCTGTCGAAAGGGCGCCAGCCGTCCGGCGTCAGATAGAGCGAGGGATCGTCCGGGTTGACCTTCTCAATGAACAGGTCCTGCACGTCGGGACCGGTATTGGTAAAGCCCCAGGCCAGCGTGTCGCTGCGGCCGAGCACTACGAATGGCAGGCCGGGAAGCGTGGCGCCGACGACGTTCAGGGGCGCGGCACCGGATCTATGCTGGGAGAGGTGGGCCAGATACCAGGTCGAGGGGGCGCTGAGCTGGAGATGGGGATCGTTGGCGAGCAGCGGCTTGCCGGAGCGGGTGCGGGCGCCCGACACGACCCAGTTGTTGGAGGCGCCTCCGCCGATCATGCCGTCGATGGCCGGGCGCGCCGCCTGTCGCGGCCGGGCGTTGTGGCGCTGCAGCGGATAGAGCCCGGCCAGCTCGGGCAGCGGAGGCGCGTCCTCGGGCTCGCGCGGCATCAGCTCCGCGATCTCCGCCGAAGTGAACCCCTCGGCTGCCAGCGCCAGACGCATCGTCTCCTGGTTGATGTTCGTGGAGAGATTGAGCGCCATGAGCTTGGCTGTGACGAGGGTGTCGGCCACACGCCAAGGCTCGGGCTGGTGGCGCAGCAGCAGGAATTCCGGCGGCAACCGCGGCTCGAGCAGGCCCGTCTTGCGCCCCATGAACGCGTTGACGCCGCGGGCATAGGCCTCCAGATCGCGGCGCACGTCCGGCGGCAGCGCCGGTATCGCCCGCTCGGCGTGGCCATAGAGGTCGATGGTGCGCAGGAACACATCCGCGCCGAAAGTAGGCTGGCCGAAGATTTCCGACAGCCGGCCCTGCCCCGCCCGCCGCGTCAGCTCCATCTGCCACAAGCGGTCCTGCGCATGCAGGAAGCCGACCGCCGTAAAGAGATCCTCCGTGGTCGCCGCGAGGACGTGGGGGACGCCCTCCCGGTCGCGGACGATCTCGACGGCCTCCGAGAGGCCGGCGACGGGGAGCGTGCCGGACGGGGAAGGAACCGTGTTGCGCAGCACGGCGTAGAACATGCCGGCCGCCGCGATCGTCAGGACCAGGAGCGCGGCAACCGCCGCTCCAGCCCATTTCAGAACCCGCTTCATGGACCGCAGTCTGCTCCCGGCGCGGCGAGCCGGACGGATCGTCCGGCAGACGATGCTACGGTCATATCAGCTCAGCGGCGGGTTCATGGATAGTGGCGGCAGGCGCGATTACGCATCAACAACCTGGTTGCCCAGTCCCGACGGCGGCGCTTTCCAGCGGGGCGCGTCAGAACAATACCACGCTGCGGATGCTCTCGCCGGCATGCATCAGGTCGAAGCCCTTGTTGATGTCGCCCAGCGGCATGGTGTGGGTGATCATCGGATCGATCTCGATCTTCTTGTCCATGTACCAGTCCACAATCTTCGGCACGTCGGTGCGGCCTCTGGCGCCGCCGAACGCCGTTCCCTTCCACACCCGGCCGGTGACGAGCTGGAAGGGGCGTGTGGCGATCTCCTGGCCGGCGCCGGCGACGCCGATGATGACGCTCACGCCCCAGCCGCGGTGGGAGCATTCGAGTGCCTGGCGCATGACAGTGACGTTGCCCGTGCAATCGAACGTGTAGTCGGCACCGCCGATCTGGTCGGCGCCTTTCTTGGTCAAGTTGACGATGTGGGCCACCAGGTCCCCGCCGGTCTCCGTGGGATTGACGAAGTGCGTCATGCCGAAGCGCTCGCCCCAGGCCTTCTTGGCGTTGTTGATGTCGACGCCGATGATCATGTCGGCGCCGGCGAGCCGCAGGCCCTGGATGACGTTGAGGCCGATGCCGCCGAGCCCGAACACGGCGCACTTGGCGCCCGGCTCGACCCGGGCGGTGTTGAGCACGGCGCCGACGCCGGTCGTGACACCGCAGCCGATGTAGCAGACCTTGTCGAAGGGAGCGTCCTCGCGGACCTTCGCCACCGCGATCTCGGGCAGCACTGTGAAGTTGGAGAAGGTCGACGTGCCCATGTAGTGGAAAAGCTTCTTTCCGCCGAGCGAGAACCGGCTGGTGCCGTCCGGCATCAGGCCCTGGCCCTGGGTGGCGCGGATGGCCGTGCAGAGGTTGGTCTTCCGCGAGAGGCAGGAGGGGCATTGCCGGCATTCCGGCGTATAGAGCGGGATCACGTGGTCTCCCTTGCGGACGCTGGTGACGCCGGCGCCGACGTCGACGACGATCCCCGCGCCCTCGTGGCCGAGGATGGCGGGGAACAGGCCTTCCGGGTCCGCGCCCGAAAGCGTGAACTCGTCGGTGTGGCAGATTCCGGTGGCCTTGATCTCGACCAGCACCTCGCCGGCCTTGGGGCCATCCAGCTCCACCTCCATGATTTCGAGCGGCTTGCCTTTCTCGATGGCGACGGCGGCGCAGGTTTTCATCGGCTGGACCCTCGTTGATCGCGTGGGGATGGGATCGCGTGCAACGAGTTACCCTGTCCGGAGAGCGGAGGGAAGAAAAGTGTTCAGCGTTTCGAAAGAGCCGATCCGTGCCACAGCTTCCCGGCGCTGTCGGCATGCGTGCGGATCTCCGGCATCCAAGCGCGATCGACCTCAGCGATCGTCGGGAAGAAAGGCCTCGAGCGGAGTTGCCGAGCACGATACGGGTGGGCCCGGTGGAACCGCTGGGGCAAGGAATCCCGAGTGCCCAGCCCCTCAACGACCCATTCGTCCCGGGCAACCGCCTGGGCGTGCTCGCGATGACGAGAACGCGCATCATCGCCGGTATTGCACGAAGGGAGATTTGGTCGCCACCGTGTCGTAGAGCCGCCGGGCCGTGGCATTCGTCTCCTGCGTCATCCAGTACGTGCGCGTGCAGCCGCTGGCGTCGGCGTGGGCGTACACGGCATCGATGAGCGCGCGGCCGATGCCCTTGCCGCGCTGCGTGGGATCGACGAACAGATCTTCCAGGTAGCAGTAGTGGGCATTGGTCCAGGTCGAGCGATGCAACAGCAGGTGTGCGAGGCCGATCGGCTGATCGCTGTCGTCGACGGCGACGAGCGCGGAATGGAATCCCTCACCACCCTGCATCAGCCGCTGCCACAGCGTCTCGATGACGTCCTCGGCGATGTGCGCCTTGTAGAATTCGATGTAACCCTTGAACAGCCGAAGCCAAGCCGCCTTGTCCCTGGCTTCCAGAGGACGAACCTTCGCACCCATGCAAATCGCCTCCTCGCGCCTTAGTGGCTCCAGCTCCACCGGAAATTGCCCTCGCGAAAATATCGCGCGCGGTTGAAGAGCAGCGGCTCGGGTGCCATCCCTACCTGTCCCAGCCGGCGGCCGTTGCCGTCGAAATAGGTACGCTGCGCCTCTATGCGCAACAAGCTGGAACCGATGCGGCACGTGTACGGCGCTCCGCCGGCCCCGTTGAGCAGGTGCCATTCCGATCCATGGCGGGTGGCGAGACAGGCGACGCCGGCAACCTTCAGGTCCTGGCGGCGCAGCTCGACGTCGATCTGGCGCACCAGCTCGGGCTCGTCCCGCACCACCTCCAGCACGTCCTGCAGGCTCACGCCCTGCGCGGATGCAGGCGAGGCATGGCTGGCTGCAAGGGCGGCAAGCAGGGCCATGCTGCCGCGACGGCGCTTCGGCCCCATCACGCGATCCCTCAGACCAGCCAGAGCGAGGCGAGCCCCAGGAAGGCGAAGAAACCGACGACATCCGTTACCGTGGTGACGAACACCGTCGAGGAGACGGCCGGATCGAACCCCCATCGTTGCAGCCCCAGTGGAATGAAGATGCCGGCGACGGCCGCTGCCAGCAGGTTGATGACCATGGCTGCGGCAATCACGCCACCCAGCGTGTTGGAGCCGAACCACAGGAAGGCGATGGTGCCCATGATGACGGCGAAGGCGAGCCCGTTGATGAGCCCGGTGGCGGTCTCGCGCAGGACGACGCGCGCCGTGTTGAAGGCTCCGAGCTCGCCGGTGGCGAGCGCCCGCACTGCCACGGTCATGGTCTGCGTGCCGGCATTGCCGCCCATGGAGGCGACGATGGGCATGAGCACGGCCAGCGCAACCATGTGCTCGATGGTGGCGTCGAACTGCTTGATGACCACCGAGGCGAGAATGGCCGTGACCAGATTGACCAGCAGCCACCAGAAGCGGGCCGGCACGATGTGGCGCACGCTGTCGGTGATGCGCTCGTCGCCGACGCCGGCCAGGCGGCGCAGGTCCTCGTCAGCCTCCTCCTCGATGACCTCCACGACGTCGTCGACCGTGACGACGCCGACCAGGCGCGCGTCGGCATCGACGACCGGCGCCGACTTGAGGTCGTAGCGCTCGAATTGTCTTGCCACCTCCTCCTGGTCGGCCGTGGCCAGCACCGTCTTGCGCCCCGTCTCCATGAGGGAGTCGATCAGGACATGGCGCTTCGTGCGCAGCAGGCGGCTCAGGTCGACGCTGCCGAGCACGTGATAGGTCGGGTCGACGACGTAGATGTCCGAGAAGGTCTCGGGCAGGTCGTCGGCCTCGCGCATGTGGTCGATGACGCGGCCGACGGTCCAGAACGGCGGCACCGCCACGAAATCCGTCTGCATGAGACGGCCGGCCGTGTCCTGCGGATATTCCAGGTTGCGCTCGAGGGCGGCGCGGTCGCCACTCGGCATCTGCGCCAGGATCTCCTGCCGGACCGGCTCGTCCATGTTCTCCAGCAGGTAGGCGGCATCGTCGGTCTCCAGCTCGGCGATGGCCTTGGCGAGGACGTCCTTCGGCAGCGCCGGAAGGAGCTGGTCGCGGACGGTCTCGTCGAGCTCCGACAGGACGTCCGGCCGGAAGTCCTGCCCCAGGGCGGCGATCAGGCCGACACGGTGGGCGGGCTCCAGCAGCTCGATGACATTGGCGAGGTCGCGGGCCTCGAGGCCGGCCACGAGCGCGCGGGCGTCACCTCCACGGCCGTCCGCGAGGGCCTCGCCGACAGGCCTTGCGAGGTCCGGCGGCGGCATCCTTTCGGTGTGCGGTGCATTGGCGGTTTCGGCGTGCATGCTGACAGCCGGTTGATGATGTCGCGGCGCGCGCACTTCGGCGGGCGCTGAGCGCCGGATAGCACCGCCGGGCGCCTCGTGCCACGGTTACTTGCTACTCTGCCCAGCAATCGCACGCCGGCGGCGTGAGCCCAGGTGTGGCAGAGAAAACGCGACATGAACCGCGCATGAATTTCCCCACGTGTTCATGCCCTTGCTCTTGCTGCGAACGCGTGCAAGAAGCGGTGAGCGGGAACGGGGCGTCGATACCGCGTCGTCTAGAGGGAAAACATGCGCATCTTCGGAGCTCTGGCGCTGGCCAGCGGAATCATTTGCATGGCCGCGGCGGGGCCGGTGGCGCCCGCCTTCGCCCAGGAGGCTTGCAAACCGGGGCCGAATGCGCTCGGGGTCTCGCGCGTCGTCGAGATCGATACGACCGGCGGGCCGCGGTTCGGTTTCCAGTACAAGGAGCACGACCTGCTCGCCGACGGCGAGGTGGTCCTGACCTTCGATGACGGGCCGCTGCGCTCGCACACCCGGGTCATCCTGGACGCGCTCGATGCGCAATGCACCAAGGCGACCTTCTTCCTGGTGGGGCGCATGGCCGTCTCCGATCCCGAGATGGTCAAGGAATATCACCGCCGCGGCCATACCGTCGGCATCCACACCTGGTCGCACGCCAACTTGCGCAGCATCACGCCCCTTCGAGCGCGCAACGAGATCGAGCTCGGTTTCAGCGCCGTGCAGCAGGCACTGGGCAGGCCGGTCGCGCCTTTCTTCCGCTTCCCCTACCTTGCCGACAGCAAGTCGATGGCGATCCACCTGCAGGAGCGCAACGTCGCCACCTTCTCCATCGACGTGGACAGCAAGGACTATCGCATCCACAACGCGGAAACCGTGCACCGCAAGGTGATGAGCGATCTGGCGCGGACCCGGAAAGGCATCATCCTGTTCCACGACATCCACGCATCGACGGCCCGGGCGCTGCCGAGTTTGCTCGCTGACCTGAAAGCGAGCGGATACCGCATCGTGCACCTGCAGCCCAAGGCCGACGCCACCACGCTGCCCGAGTTCGACGCCATCGCCCAGCAGGAGTTCGATCGCCGGCGCGCGGTCGTGTCCGCACAGCCGCTCGCCCGCCGGGCGTTGACCTGGCCTGTGACCGGCGTCCATGCGCAGCCGGCGGTGGCGAAGGAGCCGGGCAAGGCCACGCGGCCGCGCCAGCGCTACCCCAAGGACGACTGGTTCGCGAACACCTTGCGGTGGTAGTGCGCGCCTTCGCCGGCCTACCGGTTCCCTATGTTGGCGCGCGGTTCAGCGGGGCTTGCGATGTTCCGGTTTGGCGGGCACTCTGGCTGCACAAGGAAGCGCAGCTCGAGGAGGAGCGCCATGGCCGCCCAGTCGGAACGCAAGGCCGTCCACGCCGACATCAAACTCAACACCGACCCGAAGCTCGCCTCGCGCTTCCTCGACGTGCCGAGCATGCCGTGGGAGGCGACCAAGTTTCCCGGCATCCAGATCAAGGTGCTGTACTCCGACGACGAGGGCCGCACCACCGCGCTTTTCAAACTGGCGCCTGGAGCCGTCGTGCCGCTGCATGAGCACACGGCGCTGGAACAGACCTATGTCCTGGAGGGCACTCTGGAGGATCACGAGGGCGTGTGCGGGCCCGGCCAGTTCTGCTGGCGTCCCGCGGGCAACCAGCATGAGGCGGTGGCGCCCAACGGCGCCGTCATCCTCGGTTTCTTCCTGAAGCCCAACCGCTTCGCCTACGGGGAGAAGTTCTTCACCGAGAAGGGTCAGCGGTAGAGCGATTGCGTCCACCTCCTGCGGTCCTTGGTGTAGCGCGCGGGCGATGACCGGTCGCTGCCGCCGGCTTGTCGATTGCGCTACGGCCCAGGCTGTGGCGTAATCCGGAATTAGACCAATCAAAAGATGGCACAGCGGCCGGCAGCGGTCGCGGGAGGAGGCAAGGCCATGTTTTCCCTGTTTCGCAAGGGGCAAGGGGCGGCGCCGGCGGCCGCCGCGACCGCCCAAACATCGAGCGCGGCCGTGCCTCGTCCCCGGGAGTCTTCCATGACAAGAGTGAGCATGACGGTGAACGGCAAGGCCGCCGCCGCGGACATCGATCCCAGGACCCTGCTGGTGCACTTCCTGCGCGAGAACCAGCGGCTGACGGGAACGCACGTGGGCTGCGATACCAGCCAGTGCGGCGCCTGCGTCGTGCATCTCGACGGGCGCGCGGTGAAATCCTGCACGGTGCTCGCCGCCTCCTGTGAGGGCGCGACGGTCACCACCATCGAGGGGCTCGCCAAGGACGGGGCGCTGCATCCCATGCAGGCGGCATTTCGCAACAATCACGGTCTTCAGTGCGGCTTCTGTACGCCGGGCATGATCATGGCGGCAGTCGCGCTGGTCCAGGGCAAGGGGGGTGGCCCTCTCGACGAGCATGCGATCCGCGAGGGGCTCGAGGGCAACCTCTGCCGCTGTACCGGCTACCACAACATCGTCGCCGCCGTGAAAGAGGGCGCCGCCGGCATGAGCGCCGTGCGCCAGGCCGCAGAGTAGCGCGTCCACGACAAGGCCGTGGTGAGCTTGTCGAACCACTCACGCGCTACCGAAGCCGATGTCGGCAAGCCGTCCTTGGACGGGCCGAGGACAGGGTCAGGACTGAAGCCGCACAAGAGCACAACAGGAGAAACGCCATGGCCGACACCGGCATGGGAGCTTCCGTCAAGCGCAAGGAAGATCAGCGCTTCATTACCGGCAAGGGCCAGTACACCGACGACATCAACCGCCCGGGCCAGACCTGGGCGGTGTTCGTGCGCTCGCCCCACGCGCATGCCAATCTCAAGGGCATCGATGCCTCCGCGGCATTGGCATCAACCGGGTGTCTGGCGGTCTACACGGGCGCCGACCTCGCCAAGGACAAGGTGGGCAATCTGATCTGCGGGTGGATGATCCACTCCAAGGACGGCTCGCCGATGAAGGCCGGGCCGCATCCGGCGCTGGCGCAGGGCAAGGTGCGCTACGTAGGCGACCATGTCGCCGTCGTGATCGCGGAAACGCTGGCGCAGGCGCGCGACGCGGCCGAAAAGGTGAATGTCGACTACGAGGTGCTGCCGGCCGCCGTCGATCCGGCGACGACGCAGAACCCGGGTCAGCCGCAGGTGCATGCAGAGGCGCCCAACAATACCGTCTATCAATGGCACCTGGGTGACAAAGCCAAGACCGACGCCGCCTTCGCCGCGGCCAAGCACGTCACGAAGCTCGATTTGACCAACAATCGCCTGGTTCCCAACGCCATCGAGCCGCGCGCCGCGATCGGCGAGTACGACCAGGGCCAGGAGAGTTTCACGCTCTGGACCACCAGCCAGAACCCGCACGTTACGCGCCTGGTGCTGGCCGCGTTCATCGGGTTGGCACCCGAGCACAAGCTGCGGGTGATCGCGCCGGATGTCGGCGGCGGTTTCGGCTCGAAGATCTTCATCTACGCCGAGGAGACCGTCTGCCTGTGGGCGTCGCGTAAAGTCGGCCGGCCCGTGAAGTGGGTGGCGGACCGCACCGAGTCGTTCCTGTCCGACGCGCATGGCCGCGACCATGTGACGACCGCCGAGCTGGCTGTCGATGGCGATGGCAAGATCCTGGCGCTGCGGGTGAAGACGAAGGCCAACCTCGGCGGCTACCTGTCGACATTCGCCTCCTCGGTTCCGACCTACCTCTATGCGCCGCTGCTGTCGGGCCAGTACGACATCGGCGCCATCTACTGCGAGGTGGACGGAGTCTACACCAACACCACGCCCGTCGATGCCTACCGCGGCGCCGGCCGCCCGGAGGCGACGTTCGTCGTGGAGCGGCTGGTGGAAGTGGCGGCGCGTGAGACGGGCCGCGACCCGGCCGAGTTCCGGCGGCAGAACTTCATCAAGAGCTTCCCGCATGCCACCCCGGTCATCATGACCTACGACGCGGGCGACTATGCCGCCTGCCTCGACAAGGCGCTGGAACTCGCCGACGTGAAGGGCCTGGCCGCACGCAAGGCGGCGAGCGCCAAGAACGGCAAGAAGCGCGGGCTGGGCTACTCGGCCTATATCGAGGCCTGCGGCATCGCCCCCAGCCAGGCCGTCGGCTCGCTGGGCGCCGGTGTCGGCCTGTGGGAGTCGGCTGAGGTGCGCGTCAACCCGACAGGTTCCGTCGAGGTGCTGACCGGCTCGCACAGCCACGGCCAGGGCCACGAGACGACCTTCGCCCAGCTCGTGTCGCAGCGTCTCGGCATCCCCATCGAGCAGATCACCGTCGTGCACGGGGATACCGACAAGGTGCAATTCGGCATGGGCACCTACGGCTCGCGCTCGGGCGCGGTCGGCATGTCGGCCATCTACCACGCCATCGACAAGGTGATCGTGAAGGCCAAGAAGGTCGCGGGCTTCGTGCTGGAGGTGCCAGAGCCCACGGTGGACTTCAAGGACGGGATCTTCTCCAGCACGGCCACCAACAAGACGCTGACCTTCCCCGAGGTGGCGCTGCAGGCCTATATCGCCCACAAATTCTCCGGCCAGCAGCTCGAGCCTGGCTTGAAGGAGGGGGCGTTCTTCGATCCGACCAACTTCACCTTCCCCTCCGGCGTGCACATCTGCGAGCTGGAGATCGATCCGGAGACCGGAGCGACCACCATCGACAAGTGGACCGCCGTCGACGACTTCGGCACGCTCGTCAATCCGATGATTGTCGAGGGGCAGGTGCACGGCGGCATCGCCCAGGGCGTCGGGCAAGCGCTGCTGGAGGGCGCCGTGTACGACAAGGAGGGTCAGCTCCTCACCGCCAGCTACATGGACTATTGCATGCCGCGAGCCGCCGACCTGCCGTCCTATCAGGTGGCGATGCTGGGCACGCCCTGCCCGTCGAACCCGCTGGGCATCAAGGGTTGCGGCGAGGCCGGCGCCATTGCCGCACCCGCCGCCGTGATGAACGCCATCACCGACGCGCTGGGCCACGAGCAGATCGCCATGCCGGCGACACCGCTCGCTGTATGGCGCGCCGCGCAGAAGGCACCTGCCAAGATGGCCGCGGAATAGGGAGAAGGCCCATGTACGCTTTCGACTATCATCGCCCGAGCTCGCTGGCCGATGCCGCCAAGCTGCTGGCCGGCAACAGCGAGGCCAAGCTGCTGGCCGGCGGCCACACGCTGATCCCGACCATGAAGCAACGGCTCGCCAATCCGCCGGTGCTGGTCGATCTCGGCCGCGTCCCCGAGTTGCGCGGCATCCAGAAGTCGGGATCGACGCTCACCATCGGCGCCATGACCACGCACGACGAGGTGGCAAAGTCGGCCGACGTTCGATCGGCCATTCCGGGTCTGTGCGACGTGGCGGCCGCGATCGGCGATCCGCATGTCAGGAACCGCGGCACCATCGGCGGCTCGATCGCCAACAACGATCCCGCCGCCGACTATCCCGCCGCCCTGCTGGCATTGGGCGCCACCATCGGCACCAACAAGCGTGAGATCAAAGCCGACGACTTCTTCAAGGGCCTGTTCTCCACCGCGCTTGGTGACGGCGAGATCATCACGCGCATCAGCTTCCCGGTCCCGGCCAAGTTCGCCTACATGAAGTTCGCCAACCCGGCATCGCGCTATGCCCTGGTCGGGGTAGCCGTGGCGCAGACCGGCGGCGCTGCGCGCGTGGCGGTGACGGGGGCCGGCAGCAACGGCGTCTTTCGCCACAAGGCGATGGAGACGGCGCTGGGCAAGGGCTGGTCGGCGCAATCGCTGGCGGGCGTCGCCACGCCTGCGTCCGACATGATGAGCGACATGCACGGCGACGGCGCCTACCGCGCCCATCTCGTCGGCGTGCTGGCAAGGCGGGCGGTGGCCAAGGCGGGTTGATGCCGTGTAGGTTGTGTCAAGCGTAGCGCAGACACAACGCCACGCCGGCAGTCCCACCAAGAGCGCTGGGTCTTCGCCGGCGCTCGGCCCTACTACACCGCCTCCCCTACGGGCCAGCCCGGCCGAACCCTTCCGCCGAGCGGGCACGGGCCTTGGCGGCTTCCAGCTCGCGGTCGCGCGGCGGCGCGTTGCTGACCAGAGACTGCAGCAGGTGATGGGCGGCGTGGGCCACCTCGTCGACGGCGCGATTGAAAGCCGCCTCGTTGACCTTGGACGGACGGTTGAAGCCGGAGAGCTTGCGCACGAACTGCAAGGCCGAGGCGCGGACCTCCTCGTCGGTCGCGGGCGGCGCGAAGTTGTGCAGCGTCTTGATGTTCCGGCACATGGGTTCCCCACGAGCTGTTTCATCGAAACCGCCGAGGCCCCGCCCCTCGCTCGGTCAATCGGGTTGGCGCATGGTTTGCCAGATATCCGGTCCATCCGATAGCTTGACAGACAACTGCATCCGGTGCCGGCGCCACATGTACGAGGTCTCCCATGGCCATGACAATGACGGGCGAATTCGTCCTTCCGGCCGACAAAGCCACGGTCTGGGCCCGCCTCAACGACCCCGATACCCTCAAGGCCGCCATTCCCGGCTGCGAGAGCCTCGAGAAGCTCTCCGACACCGAGATGCAGGCGGTGGTGAAGGTGAAGATCGGGCCGGTGAGCGCGCGCTTCAAGGGCAAGGTGAACCTCAGCGACATCGACGCACCCAACAGCTACCGCATCGCCGGCCAGGGCGACGGCGGGATTGCGGGTTTCGCCAAGGGCGGGGCCAACGTGAACCTGGCTGATGCCGGCGGCGGCGCCACGCGGCTCAGCTACGACGTGGACGCCCAGGTCGGCGGCAAGATCGCCCAGCTCGGCAGCCGCCTCATCGACAGCACCGCCAAGAAGCTCGCCGAGCAGTTCTTCACCAACTTTGCTACGGCGCTCGGAGGTTCTTCGTAGGTTGTGTCAAGCGAAGCGCAGACACAACACGAGCCGAAATCGCGGATTGTTGGGTCATCGCTGACGCTCGACCCAACCTACATTGGCTCCTCGCCTCATGACACGCATGCCGTCTTCGGCTATGTCCTGCCGCCCATGTTGCACGTCAACGACCTGACCTACCGCATCGAAGGGCGCGTTATCTTCGACCAGGCCACGGCCGGCATTCCGGCCGGGCACAAGGTGGGCTTTGTCGGCCGCAACGGCTCGGGCAAGACCACCCTGCTGCGCCTGATCGCCGGCGAGCTGCAGCCCGACGACGGCTCCATCAACGTGCCGCGCGCGACCCGCATAGGCTGGGTGACGCAGGAGGCACCGGGCGGGCCCGACAGCCTGATCGACTACGTTCTGGCCGCCGACAAGGAGCGCGCCCGCCTGCTGGCGGAGGCGGAAACGGCGCACGATCCCGCCCGCATCGCCGATATCCACGAGCGGCTTGCCCAGATTCGCGCGCACGCCGCGCCGTCGCGGGCAGCGCGCATCCTCGCCGGTCTCGGCTTCGACGATGCGGCCCAGGCCCGGCCCTGCTCGGAGTATTCAGGGGGCTGGCGCATGCGCGTGGCACTGGCCGCCATGCTGTTCACGGA
>DATFCC010000125.1:0-3611 GCA_035253505.1 Hyphomicrobiaceae bacterium | reverse complement strand
CCTCGGCGTGTCACGCGTGCTGGTTCCCGCGGCGGGCGGTGCCGGCCTGGCGGCGCGCATCCGCGGACCCGAGGACCTGGCCGGCTGGAAGCCGATCATCGAGAAGCACCGCGCGGCCTGAGCCGGGCCGGCAGCGCGCGTCACCTGCCCTTGAAGGCCGGCCGCCGCTTCTCCATGAAGGCCCGCCGGCCCTCGATGTAGTCCTCGCTGGCGAAGCACTGCTTGATGGCCTCGTCGATCAAGTCGAAGCGGCGCCGGTCCGGATCATCTGTCGCGGCATTGATGGCGAGCTTGGCCGCCTTGATGGTCAGCGGGGCGTTGCCGGAAATGATGGAAGCGGTCTTGTGCACGGCCGCCTCGAGCTCGGAGGGTGGGACCACGCGGTTGACGAGACCCATGATGCGGGCGTCCTCGGCCGTGAACTTGCCGGCCGTGAAGAAGATCTCCTTGGCGAAAGCGGGGCCAACGATGTCGACCAGCTTCTTGATGCCGCTGTAGCGGTAGCCGAGGCCGAGCCGGGCAGCAGGCACCGCGAACACGGAGTCGGACGAGCAGATGCGCAGGTCGGTCGACAGTGCGATGGCCAGGCCGCCGCCGATGCAGATGCCGCGGATCATGGCGATCATCGGCTTGGTGGCGCCGTTCATGGCAGCGTGGGCCGCGTTGCCGGCATCGTCGTAGACCTTGATGGCCTCGGTCGTGCCTCGCTTCTTCTCGAACTCGGAAATGTCCGCGCCCGAGACGAAGGCCTTCTCGCCGGCGCCCGCCAGTACGATCACGCGCACGTTGGGATCGGCCTCGAACGCGGCGATGATCTTCGGCACCGCCAGCCACATCTCGTAGGACACGGCGTTGTGCTTCTCGGGCTGGTTGAAGATCATCCAGCCGATGCCGCCCTCGGTGCGGGCGATCATCTTGGTCGTGCCGAGATCCATGACGGGTGTCCTCCAATCGCGCGGCCGAGCACACTGCGATGCTCGAGTGGACAGTCTAGGGGCGTGAGCGCCGCCTCGTCCAATCCCATCGCGGCATGGCTGATGCCGATGCCGTAGGGCGCAATAGCGAAGCGTATTGCGCCGCGCCAACGGCACGTCAGCGCGAGACGCCCTCCCAGGCCGCTCAACGGCGCTGGGCCAGAAGCGTGCCGAGCACGATCAAGGCGGCGCCGCCGATGGTGGCAAGGCCCGGGATGTCGGCGAAGAACAGGAACCCGAACAGCACGCCCCATACCAGCGTGACGTAGCCGATCGGCGCCAGACGCGCGGCCTCGATGCGGGCAAACGCGTGCGCGAGCATGGTATGGGCCACGACGCCGATGGTGCCGAGGATGGCAAACTGCGCGAAATCCGCCGCCGTGGGCGTGGTCCAGACCCACCAGGCCGGGACCGCCAGGATCAGGGCGGGCCCGAGGTTCTGGAACAGGATGATCTGCGCCAGCGGATCGCGCGTGGCGCGATGGCGCAGCATGATCAGGTTCAGCGAGTAGCCGACGGCGGAGACCAGCACGGCGGCGGCACCGATCAGCACCTCCTCGCCGACGCCCGTGCTGCCGAGCTTGCCGCCGACGATCAGCAGCATGCCGGCGAAGCCCGCAGCCAGGGCCGTCGCGACGCGCCAATCGAGACGCTCGCCCAGCATCATCGCTCCCAGGAGTGCCGTGAGCGCCGGGGAGATGAAGCTCATGGCGATGGCGTCGGCCAGCGGCAGGCGGGCCAGGGCGAAGAAGAACGAGGTGGCGGTGATGACGATCAGCACGGCGCGCAGGCCGTTGTAGGCGACCGTCTCCCGCGTCGGCCAGCCCGGCCGCTTCCACAGCGCGTAGATCACGGCGCCGACCATGCCGAAGGCGTAGCGCAGGAAGGCGATCTCGAGCGTCGCGTAGCGCGGCGACAGCTCCTTGATAAGCGCATCCATCAGGGTGAGCATCCCCTCCGCCACGATGGCGAGCAGGAAGAGCGGCCCGAGCCGTGGCAAAGCGGCAGACCCAGGCATGGCACCCGCTTTCGTTGGCCTCGTCCAAGCCGCGAAGGATCGCGGCGCGCGCCGTCGCTCAGCGCCCGGCAAACTTCGGCGCGCGCTTGGTAAGGAAGGCGTCCAGCCCCTCCTGGAAATCGGCGCTGCCGTAGCAGAGCTCGATCAGGTCCTTGTCGTCGATGTCGGCGGCGCGCGCCCGCAGGCGGCGCACCACCTCCTTGGCCGCGCGCATGGTGAGGGGCGCCTGGGTCGCGATCTGCTCCGCCAGCGCGTGGGCGCGATCCATCAACGCCTCGGGCGTATCGACGAGCTCGTTGACGAGGCCCACGGCCAGGGCCTCCTCGGCACCCATCAACCGCGTGGTCATCAGCATGTCGACGGCGCGGCCGACGCCGGTCAGTGCCGCCACCCGGGCGATGTTGACGGCAGACAGCATGTTGGCGAGCGTGCGGGCGATGGGAAAACCGAATTTGAGGTTGCGGGTGGCGAGGCGCAGGTCGCAGGCCGCGGCAATGACGGCGGCGCCCCCCGTGCAGATGCCCGGAATGGCGGCAATCGTGGGCACCACGCAGTGCTCGAGCTTGACGAACATCCTCTCCATGCGCGCCTCGTAGGCGAGCCCGTCGGCGGCCGAGCGGAAGTCGCGGAACAGCGAGATGTCGGTGCCGGCCGCGAATGCGCGGCCGCCGGCGCCGGTGATGATGATCGCGCGCACGCTGCCGTCGGCCGGCACGCCGGCGCAGATTTCGCCCAGCCGGTCGTACATCTCGAAGGTCAGCGCGTTGTGCGCGGCGGGCCGGTTGAAGGTGACGACGCCGACGGCCCCCTTCACCTCGTACAGTAGGTCAGCGGACATTCTCTCTCGCATTTTCTGGCGTGGCAGGAGGCCCCTCATATCACTCCGGGAGCCCGACATGTAGGGCGCAATAGGCGAAACCGTATTGCGCCGGGACAACCCACCGGCGCGGCGCAATATGCTTCGCTATTGCCCCCTACGATAGCCGCCTGGCATCCGCCGCCTCGACGCCCAGCGCGGCTGCCACGGCGGGATGCATGATGCGGCCGCGGTGCACGTTGAGGCCGGCCAGCAGGTGCGGGTCGTCGTGCATGGCCTTCAGCGGGCCCTTGTCCGCCAGCGCCAGGATGAAGGGCAGCGTGGCATTGTTGAGCGCGAAGGTGGAGGTGCGCGCCACGGCCCCCGGCATGTTGGTGACGCAGTAGTGGACCACGTCGTGCACGACGTAGGTGGGCTGCGCGTGCGTGGTGGGCCGCGACGTCTCCGAGCATCCGCCCTGGTCGATGGAGATGTCGACCAGCACGGACCCGCGCTTCATTCCCTGCACCAGCTTGTCCGTCATCAGCTTCGGCGCCGCAGCACCCGGCACCAGCACGGCCCCGATCACCAGGTCGGCCTCCAGCACGTAGTCCTCCACCGACTGGCGCGTTGAGAAGATGGTGTTGACCGCCGCCCCGAACTGCTGGTCGATGGCGTAGAGACGGTCGACGTTGATGTCGAGCACCGTCACCTGCGCCTCCAGCCCGATGGCCATGCGCGCCGCGTTGACGCCGGAAACGCCGCCGCCGAGCACGACCACCTTGCCCGGCGCCACGCCAGCGACCCCGCCAAGCAGCATGCC
>DATFCC010000124.1:0-4488 GCA_035253505.1 Hyphomicrobiaceae bacterium | reverse complement strand
TGCCGGCCAAGCGGAGGCTGCCGCGAATGCCTTCTCTCGGACTATCAAGCGTGCTTCAATCCCGCCACGCGATACGCACGGAGGAGCGCAATGGATCTCGGCATGACCCCCAAGGTGAAGCCGCTCGTGGAAAAGGTGCGCGCCATGGTCCGCGAGGAGATCATGCCGCTGGAGCACGAGTACGAGGCGGAGGTCGGCAAGGGCGACCGCTGGACCTACACCAAGCGCCAGGAGGAGATCCGCGAGGGCCTGAAGGCCAAGGCCAAGGAGCGGGGGTTGTGGAACTTCTGGCTCACCAAGTCCGACAAGGGCTATGGCCTGACCACCGTGGAATACGCCTACCTCGCCGAGGAGATGGGCTGGTCGCGCCTGGCGCCCGAAACCTTCAACTGTTCCGCCCCCGATACCGGCAACATGGAGGTGATAGAGCGCTACGGCACACCCGAGCACAAGAAGAAATGGCTCGAGCCGCTGCTCGAAGGCAAGATCCGCTCCGCCTACATCATGACCGAGCCGAACGTCGCCTCCTCCGATGCCACCAATCTGGCGCTGGAGGCGAAGCTCGAAGGCGACGAGTGGGTGCTGAACGGCGAGAAGTGGTTCGCCTCCGGCGCCGGCGACCCGCGCTGCAAGATTTACATCGTCATGGTCTGCACCGATCCGCAGGCGCCCGAGAAGCACAAGCGCCACTCGCAGATCTTCGTCCCCGCCGGCACCAAGGGCGTCAATATCCTGCGCCCCATGCGCGTCTACGGCGACGACGACGCCCCGCACGGCCACATGCATATCCGCTTCGAGAACGTGCGCGTGCCGAAGGAGAACCTGATCCTCGGCCGCGGCCGCGGCTTCGAGGTGTCGCAGGGCCGGCTGGGCCCGGGCCGCATCCATCACTGCATGCGCGCCATCGGCCAGTCGGAGCGGGCGCTGGAGCTTTTGTGCAAGCGCTCGCTGTCGCGCGAAGCCTTCGGCAAGCAGCTCGCTCAGCTCGGCGCCAACTACGACATCATCGCGGAAGCCCGCATGAAGATCGAGATGGCGCGCCTCTTGTGCCTCAAGGCCGCCTACATGATGGACACGGTGGGCCACCGCGAGGCCTCGCCCTGGATCTCGCAGATCAAGGTGATCGCACCGCGCATTGCCCTGGAGATCACCGATGAGGCGGTGCAGATGCACGGCGCCATGGGCATCACCCAGGATACGCCGCTCGCCCACATGTGGACGCATCTCAGAACCTTGCGCCTCGCCGACGGCCCCGACGCCGTGCATCGCCGCCAGGTGGCCCGCGCCGAGCTGCGCCGCTACACCAACCAGAAGATCTAGGTATCTCCCTCTCCCCGTACTTCACGGGGAGAGGGTCGGGGTGAGGGCAGCCGCTCGCTCCGAAGCAGGCGCTTGCCGCTGCCCCTCACCCTAACCCTCTCCCCACGGAAGAGTGGGGAGAGGGAACCTCGGCATAGGACGACTCGCATGACATCCTTCGCGCATCAGGCCGCCCAGCTCGATACGGCTTCCCTGGCGAAGTACCTCGAGCGCACGCTGCCGGGTTTCAAGGGACCGATTGCGGCCGAGAAGACGCCGTCAGGGCAATCGAACCCGACGTTCATTCTCGCCAGCCCGAGTGGCCGCTACGTGCTGCGCAAGAAGCCGCCGGGGCCGCTTCTGAAGTCCGCCCACCAGGTCGACCGCGAGTACCGCGTCATGAAGGCGCTGGGCGACACCGACGTGCCGGTGCCGCGCATGCTGCACCTGTGCGAGGACGACAGCGTGGTCGGCACGGCCTTCTACGTGATGCAGTTCGTGGACGGCACCGTGTTCTGGGACCCGGCGCTGCCGGAGCTGGAGAAGGCACAGCGCACGAAGCTCTACGACGAGCAGAACCGTGCCCTGGCCGCCTTGCACTCGGTCGATCCGGCCAAGGTGGGCCTCGCCGACTTCGGGCGGCCGGGCAGCTACTTCGCTCGCCAGCGCGACCGCTGGACGAAGCAGTATCGGACGTCGGAAACCGAGCATATCGAGGATATGGAGACGCTGATCGCGTGGCTCGAGAAGAACGAGCCGCCGGACGACGGCCGCGCCTCGCTCGTGCACGGCGACTACCGCATCGACAACATGATCTTCAGGCCGGACGGCTCGCGCCTGCTGGCAGTGATCGACTGGGAGCTCTCCACCATCGGCCACCCCTTCTCGGACCTTGCCTATCAGTGCATGCAGTGGCGCTTCCCCAATCTGGAGACCATGCGCGGCCTTGCCGACGTCGACCGCACGGCGCTCGGCATCCCGACCGAGGAGGAGTACGTCGCCAAGTACTGCGAGCGCATGGGGCTGTCGGAGATCCCGCACTGGAAATTCTGCCTGGCCTTCTCCTTCTTCCGCATCGCTGCCATCGTGCAGGGCGTCAAGAAGCGCGGGCTCGACGGCACCGCCTCCAACCCGGAGAAGGCGCTGAAATCGGGCGAACGCGTGCCGATGATGGCCCGAATGGGCGTGGACGTGATCGCCGGCTGAGGGCGGGGGACGTTCGCGCTGCATGGCCGCCAAGCGCCTCGCGCTCGAATGCATCATTGCGGCGGCGCCCCTCGGGCACTACCTGGGGTGACAGCCCGCACATCCGGGCGTGGACCGCGAGGAACATCATGGCCGGCACCGTGCACGACAACGCCGACAAGAGCCGCTACGAGCTGGAGGTGGATGGCCACCTGGCGATCGCGGTCTATCGGTTGGCGCCAGGGGTCATCACGTTCGTACACACCGAGGTGCCGCCCGAGCTCGGCGGCAAGGGCGTCGGCTCGGCACTGGTGAAGGGTGCGCTCGAGGACGTCCGCCGGCGCGGCCTGAAGGTGGTCGTGCGCTGCTCCTTCGTGCGCGGCTACATGACGAAGCATCCCGAGTTCAACGACCTGCTCGCCCCGGCCTGAGCCGGGAAGAAACCGCGCCTTGCCTTCCCGCTGACCGCGGTGGAACTTCTCCGGGGACCCTCGTGAATGCGCGCCTCGCCGAGGCGCGGCGAGATTCGCGGCGGCGCTACCGCGGCCGAATCGCGAGCAGTTTTCGGCTGCGATTGGCGCCGTGGCTATCGGGGTGACAAATCCTGACTGGTGGGGCGGGACCGGGAATGGCAAGAGTAGGTCGTAACTCCTGCCACGCACCCTATGCTCTCCATCCTGAACCTGGCCTTGCCGTTCTTCGGCCTGATCTTCATCGGCTTTGCCTGCGGCAAGCTCAAGAAGCTCCCGGACGACGGGCTCGCCTGGATGAACTTCTTCATCTTCTACGTGGCGCTGCCGGCGCTGTTCTTTCGCATACTTTCGCAGACACCGCTTGAAAGGCTGGCGCGGCTCGACTTCGTCGCCGCCACGACGCTTGCGACCGCGTGCGCCTTCACGCTCTCCTATGCGATCGGCCTGATCGCCGGACGCGGCGAGCTTGGTGGCGCGACCGTGTCCGCGGTGGCTGGCGGCTTCGGCAATGTCGGGTACATGGGACCGGGGCTGGCGCTCGCGGCCATCGGGCCCGAGGCAGCCGTACCGGTAGCGCTGATCTTTTCCTTCGATGCGCTTCTGATTTTTTCCCTGGTGCCGTTGCTCATGGCCTTCAGCGGGTCGGGGGGCGCCTCCTTCGGCCGCGCCCTACTCGATGTCGCGAAGGGCATATTTCTCAATCCGTTGCTGATTTCTGCAGGAGCCGGAGTCCTGGCGGCCGCCTATCAGTTCGAGCTGCCGACAGCAGTCGCGCGGCTGCTCGAATTCCTCTACACGTCGGCCGCACCCTGCGCGCTCTTCGCCCTCGGCGTCACGGTCGCCTTGCGCCCCCTGCAGCGCGTGTCCTGGGAGCTATGGGTGCTGTCGGCCGTCAAGCTGCTGCTGGCACCAATCCTGGTTGTGATCCTGCTCAACTGGCTCGGCCCCTTCAACAAGACTTGGGTCGCGACGGCAGTGCTGATGGCCGCCCTGCCACCGGCTCTTACTGCCTATGTGTTTGCGCGTCAGTACAACACCTGGATCGAGCAGGCATCGGGCGTCGTCCTGATCGGCACGCTGGCTTCGGTGGTGACACTCACCGGCGTGATGTGGCTGGTGGAGACGGGATCGCTGTGGCGCCTGCTGGTGCTCGCCGGCATCTGCCCGCAATGTGGATAGTAGGGCCGCGCCGAGGCCTTCGAGAGCGTCACGGTGTGTTGCCAAGGATGGCGACCGCCTCGCGATGCACGCGCTTGTCTCCCGCAGCGACGATGCGGCCGCCGCCGGCAGCGGGGCCGCCGTCCCAGCCGGTGACGACGCCGCCGGCGGCCTCGATGATCGGCACCAGGGCAACGATGTCGTAGGGCTTGAGGCCGGCCTCCACGACCAGGTCGACGAAGCCGGCGGCGAGCAGGCAGTAGCCGTAGCAGTCGCCGCCGAAGCGGGTCATGCGGACGCGCGACTTCAGCTCGGCGAAGCCGGCCGTCTCATGGGGCGGTGCGAACATGTCGGGATGGGTGGCGGTGAGCAC
>DATFCC010000123.1:0-3965 GCA_035253505.1 Hyphomicrobiaceae bacterium | reverse complement strand
GTCACAGGTGCCCCCGCCAGTGCCGGCAACGAGGAGGCGGTCGCGCTCATCAGGCAGGCGAACCAGCTCAATGCGGCGGGGAACTGCGAAGCTGCGATCCCGCTCGCGGAGAAGGCCGCCGGTCTTCTTCGCAAGCCGGATGGGCCCCAGACGGGTGAGTACGCGGCCGCATTGGTCGCCCAGGCACTCTGCCATCGCCGGCTCCTGCGGGTGGCCGAGGCGGAGCGCCTCTATCGCGAGGCCATCGACATCTACGAGCGCGGCGCCGGGCCGGAAAGCCGCGAGCTTGCGATCATTCTCGACAATCTGGCCACGCTCTACGCGGACCACGGGCGGCTCGCTGACTCCGAGCGGCTCCGCCTGCGGGCCCTGCAGATCTTCAGGGCATCGGTGGAGGCCGCGAGCCCGCACGTCGCCACGGCGCTGCAAAACCTCGCCGTTCTCTACCAGCAACAGGGACGCAGCGACGAGGCGCGTGACAAGTTCCTGGAGGCTCTACCCATTGCCGAGCAGGCCTTCGGCAGCGAGAGCCGGCAGGTCGGGATCATCAGCGACAACCTTGCCGGGCTCTACCGGTCGCAGGGCCAGTTCACGAAAGCCGAGCCCCTGTATCAGCGAGCGCTGGCGATTTTCCGGACCGTGCTCGGCGGCGAGCATCCGGACACGGCGCTGGCGCTGCAGAACCACGCCGTTCTGCTCGGCGACATGGGGCAATACGATCGCGCCGAGCAGTCTCTCAAGGAGGCGATCGCCATCGACGAGCGCCTCTATGGCGACACCCACGACAGCACGGTGGCTGCGCTCAATACCCTGGTGCTGCAGTACATGGAGCAGCAGCGCTGGCCTGCGGCGCTCGAGGCAGCCCGGCGCGCGGCGGCGATCGCGGCCAGGCTGGCGGATCGCGGCAAGGTGCAGCTTCCCTCCGAGAGGGGCCAGCGGTCTTCGATCTATCGGCGGCTCGTGCAGGCCGCCTACACCGCAGATTCGACCAACATCGACCACCTGGGTGAGGCTTTCCTCGCCGCACAGCGGGCGCTCGATACCAATGCCGCACTGGCCTTGAAGCAGCTTGCTGCGCGCTATGCATCCGGCGACGACGCCCTGGCTCGCCTGCTGCGTGAGCGGCAGGACCTGCTGGAGGAGGGCGAGGAGAACGACAGGAAGCTCGTGGCGGCGGTGGGCAAGCCGTCTGCGCAGCGCGACCGCGCCGCCGAGGACCAACTCAAGGTGCGCATCCGCGAGATCGGCGCCCGCGTCGGGGAGATCGACCAGGTGCTGGGCCGTCAGTTCCCTGATTTCGCCGCCCTCTCGAAAGCGGCGCCAGCCTCGCTCGCCGCCACCCAGGCGCTGCTTCAGCCCGACGAGGCACTCGTGCAGTTCATCGACCTGCAGGCGGTCGGCCGCATTCCGGAAACCGGCTTTGCCTGGCTCATTACCCGGCAGGACGTGCAGTGGGTGCGTCTCCCGCTCGGCACGCGTGCGCTGGCGCGCGCCGTCGCTGCGCTCAGGTGCGGGCTCGACAATCAGCGCTGGGCTGACAGTGACGCTGCCGAATGCAACGAGCTGCTGCAGGCCGAACGAGGCGCACGCCAGTGGCTGCCGTTCGACCTCGGTATCGCCTCCGGGCTCTACCGGGCGCTGTTCGGTCCGTTCGAGGCCAAGATCAAAGGCAAGCACCTGCTGGTGGTGCCTTCGGGCGCGCTGACGGGCCTGCCGTTCTCGGTCCTCGTCGCAGAGACACCGGCCGAGGCGCGGCCGACGAGTCTCGACGGCTACCGCAGGGCCGCGTGGCTGGGTGCCCGCCAGCCGATCACCGTGCTGCCGTCGGTGGGCTCCCTGCAGGCATTGCGTCAGTTCGCCAAGACGAGCAAGGCGGCGAGGCCGTACCTGGGCATCGGCAACCCGCTGCTGGAGGGTCCGCAGAGCGATCCGCTTCTCAGTGCCCGGTTCGCCCCGCTGGCCGAGCTGGCGCGCGACAAGCAGCGTTGCGCCAAGTCCGCCTCGGAGCACGTCGCCTCGGCGGCAGGCGCAAAAACGGTGGCCTACGCCAAGCTGTTCCGCGGCCGCAATGCCGATATCGAGGCGGTGCGCGAGTGGGCACCGCTGCCGGAGACCGCCGACGAGCTCTGCGAGGTGGGGCGCCGCCTGGGTGTGCCGGAAAGCGAAATCCTGCTCGGCAGCAAGGCGACCGAAACGGCGCTCAAGGGACTGTCGGAGGGCGGGCGGCTTGCCGAATACGCGATCCTGCATTTCGCAACCCACGGCGCACTGACCGGCGATGTGCAAGGTGTGGCGGAGCCCGGGCTCATCCTGACGCCACCTCCCGCCGGCACGACCGACCCGGCCAGCCTGCAGCGCGATGACGGTTTTCTCACCGCTTCGGAGATCGCCACGCTGAAGCTCAACGCCGATTGGGTGGTGCTGTCCGCCTGCAACACCGCCGGCGGCAGCGGCGAGACGGCCGAAGCCCTCTCCGGCATGGCGCGCGCCTTTTTCTACGCAGGCGCTCGTACCCTGCTGGTATCGCATTGGGAGGTGGGCTCGGAGGCGGCCGTCAAGCTCGTCACGCGCGCCTTCGCCGAGTTGAAGACGAAGCCTGGGATCGGTCGCGCCGAAGCCTTCCGCGCGTCCATGCGCGCCATGATCGAGGACGGCAACATCGCGGAGGCGCACCCCGCCTACTGGGCGCCCTTCGTAGTCGTCGGCGAAGGCAGTGCGCAAGCGCGCTCCCTCGCCGTCGGTTCCACGTCACCGCCCGCCGCCGCGACGCCCGCCGCAAGTGCTCCGATCACCGGCCAGCCTGCGGCAAGAAGGTCTGCGCCCGCCGCAAGCCGGCCTCCGGCCTGGACAAATCGCCTGTGGGATAGATAGCTGCGCGCTGTCGCTGCCTGAGCCTCACGCGACGCCGAGATACACGCGCTGCACCTCGGGATTGTCGGCGAGCTCGCGGGCCGTGCCGGACAAGGCGTTGCGACCGACCTGCAACACGTAAGCGTAGTCGGCGACCTCCAGCGCGAGATCGACCGATTGCTCGGCAAGCAGGATGGTGAGCCCCTCCTTGTGCAGGCCGGCGAACGTCTCATACATCGTTTCGACGATCGCCGGGGCAAGGCCGAGGCTCGGCTCATCGAGAAGCAGCAACTTTGGATCGCTCATCAGGGCGCGGCCGACCGCGAGCATCTGCCGCTCGCCGCCCGACATGGTGCCCGCCCGTTGCCGGCGCCGCTCGGCGAGCTTGGGGAAGACGACGTAGACGCGCTCCAGCATCTGTTTGATGCGCGCCTTGTCAGCCAGCGGCGTCGCTCCAAGGAGCAGGTTGTTCTCCACGCTCTGCTGGACGAACAGCCGCCAGCCCTCCGGCGACAACGCCAGCCCCTTGCGCACGATGGAGTAGGCCGGCAAGCGCGTGACCTCGCCGCCCTGCAGCATGATGCGGCCGCGGCTGGCGGGCACCAGCCCGGCGATGGCATTGAGCGTGGTGGTCTTGCCGGCGCCGTTGGAGCCCAGCAGGGCAACGATGCCGCCCTGCGGCACCTCCAGCGACACGTCGGCCACGCCGATCAGGTCGCCGTACCGCACCTCCAGGTTCTCGACCTTCAGCAGCGCGGCGCTCACGGCTTCGCTCCGCTCAATTTCCTGGCGTGGCGCTTGCCGAGATAGGCCTCGATGACCTGCTCGTTGCGCGTCACCTCGGCCGGCGTGCCGCGCGCGATCTCGCGGCCTTGGTGGAAGACGACCACCCGCTCCGCCAGCGATACGATCACGTCCATGATGTGCTCGACGATCACGAGCGTCGTGCCGGTGGCGTGGATGCGCCGCACCAGCTCGATGCCGGCGCGGACCTCGGCGGGCGTCAGCCCGGCCATGGCCTCGTCGAGCAGCAGAACCTTGGGCTCCGACGCCAGGGCGCGGGCGATCTCCAGGCGCTTGCGGCCGGGTGTTCCAAGGCTTCGTGCGGGTGCGTC
>DATFCC010000122.1:0-6866 GCA_035253505.1 Hyphomicrobiaceae bacterium | reverse complement strand
CGGCGTGCAGTCGAAGGTGGTGGGCTATCCCTGGCCGACGATCGTCGACAAGTTCAAGGACCCCAACACGACGCCCGACGTCTCGATCTACTGGATCTCGACCTACTACGCCGATCCGCACAACTGGGTGGGAGAGATGTTCTCGTCATCCACGGCGGGCACCTTCAAGAATGCCTCGCACTACAAGAACCCGAAGGTCGACGCGCTGCTCGAGAAGGCGCTTGCCCTGACCGACCAAGGCGAGCGGGCCAAGCTCTACGAGGAGGTGACGCGCGTTGTGGTCGATGACGCGCCGGGGCTGTGGATCTACAACACCAAGTGGTACGGGCCCTACTCCAACAAGCTCAGGGGCATCGTGTTCTGCCCGATCGGATCGGCGCAGGAGATGCGCACCGCCTACTACGAAAGCTGAGGCGCGGGCTCGCAGGTTCATGCGCCACCGCGACCGGGTAACCTGATGCGCATCCTCGCGCTCCTGCTCGTTCGCGTCGCGTGGCTCATCCCGACGCTTGCGGGCCTGATCGCCATCGTCTTCGTCATCTCGCGCGTCATACCGTCCGACCCGGTGGCGCTGCTGGCGGGCGAGACGGCATCGCGCGCCCAGATCGAGCTGCTGCGGCAGAAGCTCGGCCTCGATCGGCCGCTGCCGGTGCAACTCGCCGGCTACTACCGCCAGCTCATGACCGGAGATCTCGGCACCAGCCTGTTCACGACGCGGCCGGTGTGGGACGACCTCTCCGCGCGACTGCCGGCGACCATCGAGCTCACCGTCGCGGCCATGATCGTGTCCGTCGGGCTCGGCATCCCGCTCGGGGTGATAGCGGCGCTCTATCGCAACCGCGCCGCCGACCACGTGTTGCGCATCGTGTCCGTGGCGGGCCTGGCGGTGGCGAGCTTCTGGCTGGCGCTGATGCTGCAGCTTTTCTTCGCCATGGATCTCGGCTGGCTGCCCCTTCAGGCGCGCATCACGGGATTTCCGCCGCCGCCGATCACGGGCTTCTATGTCATCGACGCCCTGGTCGAGGGCAATTTCCCCCGCCTCGGCAACGTGCTCGCACATCTCACCTTGCCGGCGCTCACCCTGGCGTTTCCGGCGCTCGCCACCGTGGTGCGGTTCACCCGCGCCGGCGTGCTGGAGACGCTGCAGCGGCCCTTCGTCGCCTACCAGCGCGCCATGGGCATCCCGGCCGGGCTCATCGTGTGGAAGTACGTGCTGCGCAACTCGCTCGTTTCCACCGTCACCCAGATCGGTTTGCTGTTCGGCATCCTGCTCGCCGGCGCTGTCGTCATCGAGACCGTATTCCAATGGCCGGGCATCGGCGCATATGCCTTCGAGGCCATCCTGCACTCCGACTATGCGGCCGTGATGGGCTTCACCGTGTACGCGGGCGTGGTCTTCGGGCTCGTCAACCTGATGGTCGACATCTGCCACGCGTTGCTCGACCCGCGGGGCGCGTCGGCATGAGGGCGGTACGCGACATCCTGGCCAAGCTGGTGCGCGACCCCTCTGCCGCGGTGGGTCTGGCGATCATTTTCCTGCTCATCGCCGTCGCCGTGCTCGCCCCCGTCCTGGCGACGCACCCCGACGCGGTGTGGGACATGAATCCCCGCCAGCGGCTGTTGCCCCCCTCGGAGACCTATGTCTTCGGCACCGATCGCATGGGGGCCGACATCTACAGCCGCATCCTGTTCGGGGCCCGCATCACCTTGATCATCGCCATCGTGGCGGTCGGCGCCGCACTCCTGATCGGCGTGCCGATCGGGCTGGTGTCGGGCTGGCGCGGCAACTGGCTGGGCGAGGGATTGATGCGCGTTTCCGACATCTTTCTTGCCGTCCCGCAGATCGTGCTCGCCATCGCCATCTCGCAGACGCTGGGCCCGTCGATCGAGAACGTCATCCTGGCCCTGTCCGTCACCTACTGGCCGTGGTTCACGCGGCTCGTGCACGCGGAGGTGCGCTCGCTCCGGAATGAAACCTTCATCGAGGCGGCGATCGCGCTGGGCGTTCCGACCTGGCGCATCGTGCTGTTGCACGTGCTGCCCAACGTGGCGTCGCCGATCATCGTGCGCACCTCGATCGGCATGGGCTTCACCATCCTCACCGCCAGTGCGCTGGGTTTCCTGGGCCTGGGCGCCCCGCCGCCGGCACCGGAGTGGGGCCGGATGATCTCGGAATCGCGTGAGTTCCTGCCCGAGGCCTGGTGGTCGGCGCTGGCACCCGGGCTTGCCATCTTCCTCGTCGTGATGGGCTTCAATCTCCTGGGCGACGGCCTGCGCGACGTCCTCGACCCGCGGATCCGACGTGCCACCACCGGGCGATAACCTCCTCGAGGTCGAGAACCTGCGCGTCTCCTTCTCCACCGAGGCCGGAACGGCCAAGGTGCTGGACGGCGTCAACCTCGCCCTGCAGCCGGGCGAGATCGTGGGCCTCGTCGGCGAATCCGGCTGCGGCAAGACCACGCTAGCCAATGCCATCCTCGGCATCCTGGCGCGCAACGCCCGCCACGAGGCTGGCGCGATACGCTTCGGGGGAGAGGATCTGCTCGCCATGTCGCAGCGGCGGATCGAGACGGAGGTGCGCGGGCGACGCATCGCCTTCATTCCGCAGGACCCCTACGGCTCGTTCAATCCGCTGTTCACGGTCGGCGCACAGATCATGGAGGTGATGAAATGGAAGTCGCCTCTGCGCAAGGTTTCGGAGGGGCGCGGGCTGGCCGGGTTCTTCAGCCGCTATCCGCGCGCGCGCCGGCGCGAGGACATGGCCCGCGTTGCCGAGATGCTGCGCGCGGTGCAGATTCCCGATCCTGCCGTCGCAACTGCCAAGCTGCCGCACGAGTTCTCGGGCGGTCAGCGGCAGCGGCTGATGATCGCGCTTGCCCTGCTGCCAAGCCCGCAGCTCGTGATCGCGGATGAGCCGACGACGGCGCTCGACGTGACGATCCAGGCGCAAATCCTCAAGCTTCTGAAGAAGCTCGCCAAGGAGAGCGGCATCTCGGTGCTGTTCACCACCCACGATCTCGGCACGGCCTACGAGATCTGCGACCGCATCTGCGTGATGTACGCCGGCCAGGAGGTGGAGACGGCGCCGGTGGAGGAATTCTTCCGCCGGCCACGCCACCCTTATACCGTGCGCCTGCTCGAGAGCCTGCCGCGCCCGGGCCGGCCGCTTGCCGGCATCGGCGGCGAAATCCCGGCGCTCATCGCGCCGCCTTCGGGTTGCCGCTTTCACCCCCGCTGCGCCTTCGCCGCCGATGCTTGCCGCGGCCTGCGCCCGCCGGTCACCGTCATCGGCGGCGGTCACGACGTGCGCTGCTATCATCCGGTCGTCGAAGGCGCACCGGCATGAGTGCAGCATCCATCCCCATACTGCAGGTTGCCGATCTGTCGCGGACCTTTCCGGTGCGCAACGCGCTGGGCTGGGCCAGCGGCACGGTGCGCGCGCTGGACGGTGTCTCCTTCGAGGTGCGGCCGGGAGAGACGTTGGGGATCGTGGGCGAGTCGGGCTGCGGCAAGTCCACCCTCGGCAAGGCGCTGGCCGGCATCCACGACCCCGACGGTGGGCGCATCGCCTTCGAGGGACAGGACATCACGGCGCTGTCGGCTGCCGGGCGCCGGCGCGTGGCTCCGCGGTTGCAATATTGCTACCAGGACCCCGGCAATTCCCTCGACCCGCGCTGGACGATCCGCCGCTCGCTGGCCGAGCCGCTGATCGTGCATACCGCCCTGTCGGCAGCCGAGCGCGATGCCCGCATTGCCGAGATCATGCGCCAGGTCGGGCTGCCCATCACGCACCTCGACCTCTATCCGCACGAGCTGTCCGGCGGGCAGCAGCGGCGGGTGGGGCTCGCTCGCATCCTGACGCTGCATCCGCGCCTCGTCGTGCTCGACGAGCCGACCTCGGGCCTGGACGTGTCCGTGCAGGCGTCGGTGCTCAACCTCCTGCGCGAGCTGCAGCGCGTGTTCTCGCTGACCTACCTGTTCATCTCGCACGACCTGGCGGTCGTACGCATGATGTGCGACCGCGTGGCGGTGATGTACGCCGGCCGGATCGTCGAGATCGCGCCCGCCGAGAAGCTGTTTGCGGCCGCACGCCATCCCTACACGCAGTCGCTCCTGTCTGCGATCCCCGATATCGGCGGCCGGCGCGTCACGGATACCTTTGCGCTCGAAGGCGAGCCGCCCGATCCGACACGGCCGATAGCCGGCTGCCGGTTCCGAACGCGATGTCCGCGGCAGGCGCCCGAGTGCGCCGCCGCCGAGCCGGCCCTGCGTCCGCTGGGAGAAGGCCAGTCGGCGGCCTGCCTGTTTGCGTGACGCGCTGGCGTAGCGTCCAGGGGGAGACCGGTCAGCAACGCCACTGGCTCCATCCTCGTCCTGGGCCTGTCGAGGGACGGCAGCACCATCATGTTCGACGGGCTCACGATCGTGTGGTGAGATGCGTCGGTGAACCGGGCAGACCCGGATTGCAGGTCAGGAAACAGCGCATGTGGCCGAACCCGCGCATACCTTTTCAGATGTCGTCCGAGCGCGCGCCGCTGGCGCCGCTGCGCGGCAAACCGCTCATGGTCAATGCCGTCGTCAACATCGAGTACTGGCCCTTCGACCGGCCGATGCCGCGCGGCGTGCTGCCGCCGCCGCACGCAGCCCAGGTCGAGCCGCCCGATCTTCCGAACTATGGCTGGGTCGAATACGGCATGCGCTGCGGCATGCCGCGCCTGCTCGACATGCTGGCGCAGCGCCGGATCAAGGCATCCGCGTTCATGAATGCCCAGTGTGCCGACGTGTACCCGTCGCTGTCGAAGGCGGTGGTGGATGCGGGCTGGGAGCTGGTGGGGCACGGGTGGTTCCAGCGCTCGCTGAAACAGGTGGAGGACGAGGAGGCCGAGATCCGGAGGTGCCTCGCGCGGCTCGAGCAGCTCTCCGGCAAGAAGGTGCGCGGCTGGTTCGGTGCCGGCGGCGGCGAGAGCCTGCGCACGCCCGACGTTCTGAAGACCTGCGGGCTCGATTTCACGCACGACTGGCTGGTCGACGACCTGCCGTGCTGGATGACGACCGCGCACGGGCCGCTGCTGTGTCTGCCCTACACCTGGGAGCTCAACGACGTTCCCTTGTGGGTGGTGCAGGGACAATCCAGCGACGAGATGCTGAAGCGGCTCGAGGCGACCCTTGCCGTGCTCGAGCGAGAGCTCGAGACGCAGCCGCGGGTCCTGACGCTCGCCATGCATCCGCACGTGCTGGGTGTGCCGCATCGCGCCTACTACCTGGAGAAGGCCATCGACCTGCTGATGCGGCGGAGCGACACGACGTTCGTCACGTCGAGCGAGATCGCCGACTGGTTCATCGCCGCGGACAAGACGGGGCTGCGGGAGCTGGAAGCGGCGTTGCGATCGAAACCCGCCTGACAGGTGCCTGCGCTCTCAGCTTCCGGCCGCGGCGGCCTTCGCCTGGCGCTGCTTGGCCGCCTGCTCCAGCACCTCGGCCGTGTGCTCGCCCAGCCGTGGCGCCGGCCGGCGCAGCGCGCCGGGGGTGAGGGACAGCTTCACCGGAATGCCGAGCGTCTTGAACGTGCCGGCCGCCGGATGCTCGGTATCCACGGCCATATTGCGGGCAACGATATGGGGGTCGACCATCGCCTCGTGGAAGTCGAGCACAGGCCCGGCCGGGATGCCGGCGGTCTCCAGGGCCTCGAGCCAATGGGCCGACGGTTTCTCGCGGAACCGCGCCTCGAGCAGGCCCACCAGCTCCTCGTTGTTGCGAACGCGATCACTGTTGGCAGCGAAGCGCGGATCGTCGGCGAGCTCGGGGCTGCCCAGCAGCGCGCACAGCCTCGTCCAGAAGTTGTTCTGAGCGGCGCCCACCGTGATCCAGCCGTCCGCGGTCGGGAAGACCTGGTAGGGCGAGCTGCCGCGATGTGCCTGTCCGAGCCGAGGCGGCGGCGCACCGGTGGCGGCGACATGGGCGGCCTCGTAGACGCCGAAGGAGAGCGCCGATTCCAGCAGCGATGTCTCCACGAGCTGCCCGCGCCCGGTATGGTGGCGCGCCTCCAGTGCCACCAGCACGCCCACCGCCAGATGCATGCCCGCGGCGACGTCGGAGATGGCGATCGGCATGCGATGCGGAGGGCCATCCTTGGGTCCTGTCACGCTCATCAGCCCCGACATGCCCTGAGTAACGAGGTCGAAGCCCCCGCGGTTGCGATAGGGGCCGGTCTGGCCGAACCCCGAGATGGCGGCATAGATGAGACGCGGATTGCGCGCCGAGAGCTGGGGCCAGCCCAGGCCCAGCCGGTCGAGGGTGCCCGGCCGGAAGTTCTCGATCAGCACGTCGGCGTCGTCGATAAGGTGCAGGAGCTGGGCCTTGCCGGTTTCGGTCTTCAGGTCGATGACGACCGAACGCTTGTTGCGGTTCCAGATCATGAACGGGGCGCTTTCGCCGCCGACGAAGGGCGGCATGCCCCGCGCGTCGTCGCCCTTGCCGGGTCGCTCCACCTTGACGACGTCGGCGCCGTGATCGGCGAGCAGCATCGCGCAATAGGGGCCCGAGAGATGGCTGGAGAGATCCACGACCCGCAGCCGTTGCAATCCACCTGTCATCGGCGCTCATCTTTCCTGAGTGGGGAATTGCTTTATTCTGCTCATTTCCGGGGCGTCACGCACCAGAATTCTTGACAGGGGCAGACGGTGGAAACTGCACAGGACATTGTTGTTTCTGCCGACAAGAACGGCGTGGCGACGGTGCTGCTCAACCGGCCGGCAAAGCGCAACGCGGTGTCACTAGCGATGTGGAAACACCTGGGGGCCCTGTTCGGCGAGCTCTCTGTGCGACCGGATGTTCGCGTCGTGATCCTCACGGGAGCCGGCGGTCAT
>DATFCC010000121.1:0-6183 GCA_035253505.1 Hyphomicrobiaceae bacterium | reverse complement strand
ATGCCGACGTGGTGCTGGGCGTCGATCACGGCGTGTTTGAGGACCTGCTCGAGAACTTCAAGAACCTCAACGCCCTGTCCTCGGACACGGAGCTCACGGCCGAGAATTGGGCGGAGATCATCGAGGAGTACAAGCAGGCCGTTCAAGACAACCTCGGGCGGCCGTTCCCCCAGGACACGAACGAGCAACTCTACGGCGCCATCGCCGCCGTGTTCGGCTCCTGGCAGAACGCGCGCGCCAAGACCTACCGGCGCCTCCACGCGATACCGGACAACTGGGGCACGGCGGTCAACGTGCAGGCGATGGTGTTCGGCAACCTCGGCGACACCTCTGCCACCGGCGTCGCCTTCACGCGCGATCCCTCGACCGGCGAGCGCACCATCTACGGCGAGTTTCTCATCAATGCCCAGGGCGAGGATGTGGTCGCCGGCATCCGCACACCGCAGCCGCTCACCGAGGCGGCGCGCCAGGCGGGCGGCGGCGACGGGCAATCGCTCGAGGCGGCCATGCCACGCACGTACGGCGAGCTGGTCGAGGTGTTCGACAAGCTCGAGAAGCACTACCGCGACCTGCAGGACATCGAGTTCACCATCCAGGAGGGCAAGCTCTGGATGCTGCAGACGCGATCGGGCAAGCGCACCACCAAGGCCGCCCTCAAGGTGGCCGTCGATCTCGTCGCCGAAGGCCTGATCACGCCGCAGGAGGCCGTGCTGCGTGTCGACCCGGCGAGCCTCGACCAGCTTCTGCACCCCACCATCGATCCCAACGCCGAACGGCAGGTGATTGCCACCGGCCTGCCCGCATCGCCCGGTGCGGCCTCAGGCGAGATCGTGTTCGACGCCGACGAGGCCGAGGCACTGAAGGGTCATGGCCGCGAGGTGATCCTGGTGCGCACGGAGACGAGCCCCGAGGACATCCACGGCATGCACGCGGCCGCTGGCATCCTCACCACGCGGGGCGGCATGACCAGCCACGCCGCGGTGGTGGCGCGCGGCATGGGGCGGCCGTGCGTGTGCGGGGCGGGCACGCTGCGCATCGACGCCAAGGCTGCCACCATGACGGTCGGCGGGCAGACGTTCCGCAAAGGCGACGTCATCACCATCGACGGTGCCAAGGGCGAGGTGCTGAAGGGCCGCGTGAAGATGCGCCAGCCGGAGCTGTCCGGCGATTTCGCCAAGGTCATGCAGTGGGCCGATGAGGCGCGTTCGCTGGGTGTGCGCGCCAATGCCGACACACCGCGCGATGCCAAGCAGGCGGTGGATTTCGGCGCCGAGGGCATCGGCCTGTGCCGCACCGAGCACATGTTCTTCGAGGAAGGCCGCATCCTTGCCATGCGGGAGATGATCTGTGCCGACGACGAGGCCGGCCGCCGCCGGGCACTCGCCAAGATCCTGCCCATGCAGCGCGACGACTTCGCCGCGCTGTTCGAAATCATGGCGGGGCTACCGGTGACGATCCGCCTGCTCGACCCGCCCCTGCACGAGTTCCTGCCGCACGAGCCCAAGGAGGCGGCCGCGGTAGCCAAGGAGCTCGGCATGCCGGTCGAGAAGCTGCAGGCGCGCGTCAACGAGCTGCACGAGTTCAATCCAATGCTGGGGTTCCGCGGTTGCCGGCTCGCCATCCGCTATCCCGAGATCACCGAGATCCAGGCGCGCGCCATCTTCGAGGCCGCGGTGCTGGCGGCAAGGAAGACGGGAAAGCCGGTGATTCCCGAGGTGATGATCCCGCTCATCGCCTACCGTGCCGAGTTCGACATGCTGCGCGAGGTGATCGTCAAGGCGGCCACGGCGGTGGAGAAGGAGACCGGCGCCAGGCTCGAGTACCAGGTCGGCACCATGATCGAGCTGCCGCGCGCGGCGCTGAAGGCGGACGACATCGCCCGCGGCGAGACAGGCGCGGAGTTCTTCTCGTTCGGCACCAACGACCTCACCCAGACCTGCCTCGGCCTGTCGCGCGACGACGCCGCGCCGATCCTCGCCAACTATACGCAGCGCGGCGTCTTCGAGGTGGACCCGTTCGTATCGGTCGACCAGGACGGCGTCGGCGAGCTGGTGCGCCTCGGCACCGAGCGTGGCCGCGCTGTGCGGCCCGGGCTCAAGGTCGGCATCTGCGGCGAGCATGGTGGCGACCCGGCCTCGATCGCCTTTTTCCACGCCGCGGGACTGGACTACGTCTCCTGCTCGCCGTTCCGCGTGCCGGTCGCGCGGCTGGCGGCGGCGCAGGCGGCGATCGGAGCGAAGGACGCCAAGGCCTCGACCGATTGAGCATCCGCCCGCGCGGTAACCGCGCATGGCGGTCCAGGGCTCATGCGGCACTGATGCCGATGCGGCCGATGCCCGGCAGCTTGATAGCCGGCCGCCGCAAATCGACGCCGGCGACGAGGCCCAGCACGTTGATCTCGACGCCCTCGACCCAGCCGACGGTAATGCCGAGGAGACCTGCGAGCGAGACCTGCACACCGGTATGGCTGGGAGTGAGGCCGAAGATGCCGCCGTCAACCCGCCAGTCCTTGCCGACCGCCGTCGGCGGCAGGGCGATGCCGGCCTCGGGCACGGCCGACAGAACGTAGGCAACGAACGAATTGGAGTTCGGGCCGGGCCAGACGGAATAGCCGCCGAGGCGGCTGTAGGGGTAGTGCGCAACGGCGGCGCGGATTTTCGGGATCAGCGCCTCGGCGGCCGGCCCCTCTACGGCGCCGACCAGGACAGGGCGGTGGCCGTACCAGCGTGCATCCGGCGCCCAACCGTTGGTCTTGATCGGCGCGCCCCAGGCGACCTTGTCGAAGCGCGTGTAGCCGGCGGCGCCTTTCTCCTTGACCACGATCCAGCTGTGGTGGGCGAAGATGCCTTTCCAGCGGCCCGTGCGCGCGGCGTAGACATGCACGAGCGCCTCGGGCTTGGCGCGCGGCGAGGGCAGCATCCTGGCGCTGGACCAATCGGCCTGGTTCCAGGCCTGCGCCTGGTCGGTGGAGAGCCACCAGGCGGCATGGAGGGCGAGCGGCGTCAGGAAGATGGCGAGGAAGGCCAGGGAGGCATAGCGGAGCGGAAGCATGGCCCGATGCAAATGGCCCGCCATTGCGCCGGCATCAAGGCCTGTTCTGCGGCAATGCCAAACTGCGGCTCGGGCAGCCTGCGGGGTCAGGCGCCTCGCCTCCGGCGCTGATGGGGAAGCGAAAACCTGTCGCGAAGGGTCGGCCCCTTTCCTCCTTCGCCTGCAACGGCGGATCACGGCTCCAGCTCGGTGTCCCAATAGAGGTAGTCGAGCCAGCTGTCGTGCAGGTAGTTGGGCGGGAACAGGCGGCCATTGCGGTGCAGCTCGAATACCGTCGGCCGGTAGGGCAATTGCCGCGGCTGCATGCCGGCGTGGTGCGGCAGCGCGCCGCCCTTGCTCAGGTTGCACGGCGCACAAGCCGTCACGACGTTGTCCCACCGCGTCTGGCCCCCACGCGAGCGCGGGATCAGGTGATCGAAGGTCAGGTCGTCCTTGGCACCGCAGTACTGGCAGAGGAAGCGATCGCGCAGGAATACATTGAACCGGGTGAACGCGGGATAGAGCGCCGGCTTCACGTAGGTCTTGAGCGAGACGACGGACGGCAGGCGAATCTCGAAGGACGGGCTGCGCACGAAGCGGTCGTATTCCGAGACGATGTTGACCCGCTCCAGGAACACAGCCTTCACCGACTCCTGCCAGCTCCACAGCGACAATGGGTAGTAGCTCAATGGCCGGAAATCGGCGTTCAGAACCAGCGCCGGGAAGGCTTCGGGGGTGGCTGCGTAGGCGTTCAAGGGCTTGCGATCCCGTGAGCTTTTTCCCTAACCGAATCAACCTCGCACCCGTTGAGCGGGCAGATACTAACCGCGTATGTCGGGGATGTGAAGCCGACCGCCGGAAGGGCCGCGGTAGGCCGCAATAGCGAAGCGTATTGCGCCGCTGCGCCGTCGGGCCGGCGCAATACGGCTCGCCTATTGCGCCCTACCTTCCATTCACCCGTTGACGTCGTAGGCGGCTAGCGCGGCCATATTGACGACGTCGCTGTCCTTGGCGCCCAGCGGACAGATCTGCACCGAGTGCGACAGGCCGACCAGCATCGGCCCGATCAGCGTAGCGCCGCCCAGCTCCTTCAGCATCTTGGTGGAAATCGCGGCCGAGTGGAACGCCGGCATGACGAGCACATTGGCCGTGTCGGAGAGGCGGCAGAAGGGATACTGCCGCATCGCCTCGCGGTTGAGCGCCACGTCGGCGGCCATGTCGCCGTCGTACTCGAAGTCGACCTGGCGCTGGTCGAGCAGAGACACCGCCTCGCGCACGCGGTCGGAGCGCTCGCCGCGCGGCTGGCCGAAGGTGGAGTAGGCGAGGAAGGCGACGCGCGGCTCGATGCCGAGACGGCGGGCGACGCGCACGGCCTCTTCGGCGATGTCCGCGAGCTGGGTGGAATCCGGCATGTCGTGCACAGCCACGTCGGCGACGAGCACCGCCCGTCCGCGGATGAGCGCGATCGACACGCCGATCACGCGGCGGCGCGGCCGCGCGTCCAGCACCTTGCGCACGTCCTCATAGGCGGTCGTCCAGTTGCGGGTCACGCCCGTGACCATGCCGTCGGCGTGGCCCAGGGCCACCATGCAGGCGGCGAAGACGTTGCGATCGTTGTTCACGAGGCGCTGGCAGTCGCGCAGCAGATAGCCCTTACGCTGCAAGCGGCTGAACAGGAACTCCGCGTACTCCTGGCGGCGTGCATCGAGGCTGGTGTCGTGCATCTCGATCATGTCGGTGAGCCCGATGCCGGCGCTGGCGAACGCCTCCTTGATCGGCGCGTGACGGCCGATCAGGATCGGGCGGCCGAGGCCGGAGTTCTGGAAGGCGTTGGCGGCGCGCGCGATCTGCGGCTGCTCGCCCTCCGCGAAGATGATGCGCTTGGGTGCATTGCGCACCTGGGCAAAGATGCTGTGCAGCCAGCCGGCAACCGGATCGAGCCGCCCGGAGAGTTGCGCGATGTAGCGGTCCATGTCGACGATCGGCTTGCGCGCGACGCCCGTGTCCATCGCCGCCTTGGCGACGGCGGGCGGTACATGCGTGATGAGGCGCGGATCGAACGGCGCGGGGATGATGTAGTCGGGGCCATAGGTCACCTGCCGGCCGAGGAACGCGGCCGCAACCTGGTCGGGCACGTCCTCGCGGGCAAGCTCGGCCAGCGCCTTGGCAGCGGCGATCTTCATGGCCTCGTTGATGGTCGAGGCATGCACGTCGAGCGCGCCGCGGAAGATGAAGGGGAAGCCCAGCACGTTGTTGATCTGGTTGGGGTAGTCCGAGCGGCCGGTGGCGACGATGGCGTCCGAGCGCACCTCGGCCACGTCTTCCGGGGTGATCTCCGGATCAGGGTTGGCCATGGCGAAGATGATCGGCTTCTTCGCCATCGACTTCACCATGTCCTGGGTCACCGTGCCGGCAGCAGACAGCCCGAAGAAGGCGTCAGCGCCTTTGAGCGCATCGGCGAGGCTGCGCGCCTTGGTCTCGACCGCGAACGTCGATTTCCATTGGTTCATGCCTTCCTTGCGGCCGCGGTAGATGACGCCCTTGGTGTCGCACAGCACCATGTTGCCCTTGGGCATGCCCATCGCCGTCAGCAGCTCCATGCAGGCGATGCTGGCCGCGCCGGCGCCGTTGACCACCAGCTTGAACTTGTCGATCGTGCGCCCGGTCAATTCGAGCGCATTGAGCAGGCCCGCGGCGGCGATGATGGCGGTGCCGTGCTGGTCGTCGTGGAAGACGGGGATGTCGAGCAGCTCCTTGAGCTTCTCCTCGATGATGAAGCAGTCGGGTGCCTTGATGTCCTCCAGGTTGATGCCGCCGAAGGTGGGCCCGAGATAGCGGACGCAATTGATGACCGCATCCACGTCGGGCGTGTCGACCAGGATGTCGATGGCATCGATGTCGGCGAAGCGCTTGAAGAGCGCGCCCTTGCCCTCCATGACGGGCTTGGCGGCCTGAGCGCCCAGATTGCCGAGCCCGAGGATGGCCGTGCCGTTGGAGACGACCGCCACCAGATTGCCCTTGTTCGTGTAGTCGTAGGCGAGCTGGGGGTCCTTGGCGATGGCGAGCACCGGCACGGCGACGCCGGGCGAATAGGCGAGGGAGAGGTCGCGCTGGGTCGTCAGCGGCTTGGTCGGCGTGATCTCGAGCTTGCCG
>DATFCC010000120.1:0-11627 GCA_035253505.1 Hyphomicrobiaceae bacterium | reverse complement strand
CCGGGAATGACGCTGATGGAACTTCAGGCGCACCCGCACCCGCCCCTGCGAGGCCGCTTCGATGAGCAGCGCGCGGCCGCCCGAGTGGATCTGCGGGAAGCGCGCGTCGATGAGCGCTTCGAGGCGGCGCGCATCGAGGCTGCCCTCCGGGGAAGCATCCTCGGGCATGGCTGGCGTCCAACTTTTGTCATTTGGCATCATTACCAGAGCTTCCTATCTTTCCCGCCTGTGTCGCAAGACCCGCAATCGAGGATTTTGATCCATGCTTCAGACGCTCAGACTGGTGTTGGCGGCCCTCGCGGCCGCTGCAATCGTGCACGTCGGCGGCGTCGCCATGGCGCAGAACGCGGTCAAGCAGATCTCGCTCAACGACAAGCAGATCGAGGGTTTCATCGCCGCGCAGAAGGACATGTCGGCGGTGGCCGAGAAGATGCAGGGCAACGCCGACAAGCCCGATCCCAAGGTGCAGGCGGAGCTCGAGGACATCGCCAAGAAGCACGGCTTCGCCAGCTTCGCCGACTACGATGACGTTGCCGCCAACATCTCCATGGTGATGGCCGGCATCGATCCGCAGAGCAAGGCGTTCACCGAGCCGAAGGTCGCCATTCAGAAGGAGATCGAGGAGGTCAAGAACGACAAGTCGATCCCCGAGAAAGAGAAGAAGCAGATGCTCGATGAGCTCGGCGAGGCGCTGAAATCGGCGCAGCCGATCGCTCATCCGGGCAACATCGATCTCGTCAAGAAGTACTACGACAAGATCGATGCGGTATTGCAGTAGCGGGATCATCTGATGGCGGCGAGACAGGCGGCACGCACGACCCAAGCGCATCGTGCCGGGGGCAGTGAGCTGGAGGTCGAGCGCCGCGGCGCGGTGCTCGTGCTGACGCTCGCGCGCCCCGAGCGGCGCAACAGCTTGTCGGAGGCCATGCTCGCCGCGCTGCAGGCGGCCATCGACGGCGCCGGCGAGGATGCGGGCGTGCGCGCGATCGTCATCACCGCCAAGGGGCCTGCCTTCTGCGCCGGCCACGACCTCAAGGAGCTGACCTCGCATCGCCAGGATGCGGATGGCGGCAAAGCCTACTTCGAGCTGCTGATGCGGCAGTGCGCGAAGCTCATGCGGTCCATCGTGCGCTGCCCGAAGCCCGTCATCGCTGCCGTGCAAGGCACCGCGCAAGCCGCCGGCTGCCAGCTCGTCGCCACCTGCGACCTCGCCGTGGCGGCCGAGGAGGCGACCTTCTGCACGCCCGGCGTCAACATCGGGCTGTTCTGCTCCACCCCGATGGTGGCGCTCTCGCGCAACGTGTCGCGCAAGCGGGCGATGGAGATGCTGCTGCTCGGCGAGCTCCTCGCGGCCAAGGACGCCGCCGAGTACGGGCTCGTCAACCGCGTCGTTGCGGCCGGCCGCCTGATCGACGAGGCCATGGCGCTCGCGCAGAAGATCGCCACCAAGCCGCCGGTGACGCTGGCGATCGGCAAGGAGGCCTTCTATCGTCAGGTCGAGATGGGGCTGGGCGACGCCTACGACTATGCCGCGGGCGTGATGGTCGAGAACATGATGCACGGCGAGTCGAAGGAAGGCATCGGCGCCTTCATCGAGAAGCGGCCGCCCGTCTGGGACAAGAGCTGAGCCGGCCGCTTCGGCGCCGAACCTTGCAATGGACCACACCAGCTACACGGACGAGTACATCGCCGGCATCCTCCGCCGCGCGCGCACCATCGCCATGGTTGGTGCCAGCGCGACCAGCAATCGCCCGAGCTACTTCGCCATGAAGTATCTCCTCGCCAAGGGCTACAAGGTCGTGCCCGTCAATCCGGGCATGGCGGGGAAGGCGATCCTCGGTCAGGCGGCCGTCGCTTCCCTCGCCGATGTGCCGCCCCCGGTGGACATCATCGACATCTTCCGCAGCTCGCAGGCCGCCCTCGACATCACGCGCGAGGCCATCAGCCTCAAGGACAAGCTCGGCATCAAGGTGGTGTGGATGCAGCTCGGCGTCCGCAACGAGATGGCCGCGGCCGAGGCCGAGGCCGCCGGCCTGCAGGTGGTGATGAACCGCTGCCCGAAGATCGAATACGGGCGACTGTCGGGCGAGATCGGCTGGGCCGGCGTCAGCGCCGGCGGCATCTCCTCCAAGCGGCCGTTGCTCAGCGGCCGCGGCGTGCAGAGCCACGTCATTCCGGGCAAGCGGTAGCCCCGGGCCGGACGGTCGTCGTTGCGATCCAGATGCCGGCGAACACCGCCACGAGCCCGGTGACAAGGTTGATCGAGACCGGCTCGCTCACCAGATGGGCGGCGAGCAGGCCGGCGGCGATCGGGTTGACTGTCATGGTGTTGGCGACGCGGGTGGGCGTGGTTCTCTCCAGCGCCAGGACCCACAGGATGAAGGCGAGCGCGCCGCCGGCAACGCCCAGATAGACGCCGGCGATCCATTGGAGCGCGCCGAACGTCGCCAACACCGCGGCGCGCCCGCTGGCGATCCCGTACAGCAGCAGGACGAGCGCGCCTGCGCCCATGCCGACGGTGAGATAGCCGAGCGCGCTGGACCTCGCGATGAGTGGCCGGGACAGCACGTTGTAGAATGCCATGCAGAGCACGGCGCCGGTCATGATGAGCTCGCCGCGCCAGGCCCCGGCCGGCGCCGCCGACACGTCGGACGACAGCGCGGCGAGGACGCCCCCCATGGCGATCAGCACGCCGGTGGTCTTGCGCGCCGTCAGCGGCTCCGCACCGAGCGCGGCGGCGACCACCATCGTCTGCAGCGGCAGGGTCGAGAGCGCCAGGCTCGCGCGGGCCGCCGTCGTGAAGCTCATGGCGACGTTGTAGAGCACGAAGAACAGGCCGAAGTAGCAGACGCCGAGGCCGGCGACCGGCAGCCAGTCGCGGCGCTCCGGCCAGCGCACCCGCAGCGCCAATGCGACCGGCAGCACGACGGCAAAGCCGATGCCCCATCTGAGGATGGCGAGTGTCACGGCATCGGCGCCGCCCACCAGGTAGCGTGTCACTGCCGCCGCCGAGCCCCCGAGCGAGCTCGACACGACCGCCATCAGCACACCCAGCGCTTCGGCCATTGCCGCCCCTCACGTGCGGGTCGAGGTGATCCGTGTCATTGTCCGCTTCAAGGTCGTGGCAGCAACTACCTCCCAGGTACTCATGAAGACGCGCAGGGATTTTGCCTCGAGACTGCGCTGGTGGCGCCGACACCGGGGCCTGTCGCAACTGGAGCTCGCGGGCCGCGCCGGCATCTCCCAGCGCCACCTGAGCTTCCTGGAGCTGGGGCGTGCGTCTGCCAGCCGCCGCATGATCCTGCGGCTCGCCGAGGCGCTGGACGTACCGTTGCGGCAGCACAATGCCCTGCTGCTGGCGGCCGGCTTTGCCCCGGCATGGCAGGAGACGGAATTGGGAGCGCCGCGCCTTCAGCAGGTCTCCAGCGCCATCGACTACATGCTGGCCCAGCAGGAGCCGTTTCCGGCGGTTGCCGTCGACCGGCATTGGAACCTGCTGAAAGCCAACGGTGGCGCGGCGCGGCTGGTCGAGTTTCTGGTGGGCCCCCTTGCGCCGGGAACGCCGGTGAACCTGGCCGACGCGCTGGTGTCTCCCGATGTGCTGCGGCCATATCTGGAGAACTGGGCGGAGGTGGTGCGCTATTTCATCCGCAGCGTGGAGGCCGACGCCGCTGCCGACGGCACCGAGGAGACGGCTGCGCTGCTGGACCGGTTGCTCCGCTACAAGGGCGTGCGCGCGGCGATGCGCGCGCCGCTCGAAGAGGAGGGCGGCGACGCGGTGCTGCCGATGCACTTCCGCAAGGGGACGACGCGGCTCGCGCTGTTCACTGCCATTGCCACGCTCGGGACGCCGCGCGACGTCACCGCGCAGGAGCTGCGGGTGGAGAGCTTCTTTCCGATCGACGACGAGACCGCGGCCGTGCTCCGCGCATGGGGGACGCGCAAGGCGCAGCCTACGGCGAAGCGGCCCGCGCGCCAAGCCCGGTAGGGACAGTGGGACCGGCGACAGCAACGACAAACGTCATTCCCGCGGAGGCGGGAACCCAAGACTCCCAGCGAGCGCGCGAGCGCAATCCGCAATGTGCTGTCGTCCGCCGCCGCCGGAGCGTGCTGAGTGCTGGATCTTAAGGACAAGCCCCGGAATGACCCCTTCCGTGGGACCACAGAATCCAGTGTGGCTGATCACGGTCAGTCCGTGACCATGGCCGGGAGCCATCAAGACAGGAACGACCTTCGTCGTGTGCGTGGCGTCGCGGCTCTATGTGCGGCCGAAGCCGTCGTTGACGACCTTGGTGAAGCTGAGGCCGAGGCCGGGCGCGGTGGGCACCTTCATGACGCCCTTCTCTGGCAGCGGCGGGTCGTCGAACAGGGTGCGGGTCCAGGGCATGTATTCGATGATGTGCCCGTTGGGGATGGCGGCGATGAGGTGGACGTGCACCTCCGGAATGAGGTGGGAGACGACCGGCAGGTTGAAGGCTTCCGCCATGCCGGCCACCTTCATCCACTGCGTGATGCCGCCGACGCGCACGAGGTCGATCATCACGTAGTCGACCGAGCGCGCCTCGAGCATCTGCCGGAAGGGTGCGATGCCGTAGACGTATTCTCCGCCCGCGATCGGTGTCGTCAGCTTGGCCGTGATGCGCGCCAGGCCCTGGTAGTCGTCGCACGTGGTGACGTCCTCCAGCCAATGCAGCCGGTAGGGCTCCAGGCGCTCGCCGATGCTGAACGCCTCCGGCACCGTCCAGCGCTGGTTGATGTCGCACATGAGGCGGATCTCGGGGCCGATGGCCTCGCGGATGCGGCGGATGCGGTCGACCTCGATCTCGGGGAACGTGCCGCCGGGGAGTGCGAGCTGCGTCTTCATGGCCGTCCAGCCGCGCTCGACGAGCCTGGTCGAGGCCCGCACGACGTCGTCGAGGGATTGCGTGCGCATGAGCGCGCCGCTGGCGTAGGCGGGCGCCTGGTCGCGGTAGCCGCCGAGCAGGCTCGCCACCGGCACACCCAGCGCCTTGCCGCGGATGTCCCACAGCGCCGTGTCGATGGCGGAGAGCGCCAGCGTGAAGAGGCCGCCGGGTCCCGACGAGGCGCCCGCGGCCTGCCGCAGCTTGTCGGCGATGCGCTCGACGTGGTGGGCGGTCTCGCCGATGGCGAGCGCGCCCAGCTCCTCGACCGCCATCTTGAGCGCGCCGGTGGTTGCGGCCCCGAAGAAAGTGACGCCCACGCCTTCGATGCCGTCTTTCGTCACCACCTTGACGACGACGATGTCGCGGGTGGCGCCGGGCACGGTCTTGCCGTCGGCCAGGGGCTCGTCTGCCGGCAGGCGCACGATCTGCGCCGCCACACGGTCGATCTTCATGGGCTTCTCCCGGGATCGCGAAGAAATGTGTGGAGAACCATCGCAGAGATCGGCCTCCCTCGCCACCTGTCGCGGCGTGTGAGAGGCATGCCGAAAGCCTCTGTCGAAAACCTCTGGATGGGCGGCACCGGCAACTTGAAGGGCTCCGCCCCGGCGGCTAGCGTCCGCCCCGCTCGGAGATGACGAGGGATGTCCCGGGCGGTTGTCGCGCGTGCGTGATTTTCTCAGTGGGGGCAGGTCGATGACAGCACTGCAGGTGTCGGCGCAGAAGCAGTTGCGCCAATTCGTCGAGCAGATTGAGCGGCTGGAGGAGGAGAAGAAGGCGCTGGCCGGCGACATCCGCGACAAGTACCTGGAGGCCAAGGCGACGGGGTTCGACGTGAAGGCCCTGCGCAAGATCGTGTCCCTGCGCAAGAAGAGCCAGACCGACCGGCAGGAGGAAGAAGCGATCCTCGCCGTCTACATGCACGCGCTCGGCATGATCGACGAGGTTCCGGAGCTGCCGACCCCCTCGCACATGGACGAGGCCACGGACGAGGCGGCCTGAGCGCCGTCAGAGCAGTGTTCGCCGGCCCCCGGTGAGTCGCCTGCCTTCGGGCTCGTCCCGACGGTCGAAGCACGGCTGGCGATCGTGGCTCCTTCTTCGACGCGCTGGGGACGAAGCTGGCGTTTGTCGAGACTTTTGAGCCGGCCTCGAGGCGAGCGGATCGGATGCGTTTCGCGGTCCCCTTGCGGCGCGGAGACCTGGGTCCCCGCCTGCGTGTGGATGACGCCAGTGGGACAGGCAACAGCAACAACAAGCGTCGTTCCCGCGGTGCGGGACCCGCGGGGATGACGTTCGTGGTGAGGGATGCGCTTCCAATAAGCGTCATTCCCGCGGAGGCGGGAACCCAGCCACGCAGCGACCGGGCGAGCGCAATACGCAGTGCCAGCCGTTCGACCTCGGCCGGAGATGCCGGGCTCAGTTCTCGTCCATCTTGAGGGCGGCGATGAAGGCCTCCTGGGGAATCTCCACCTGGCCGAACTGCCGCATCTTCTTCTTGCCCTTCTTCTGCTTCTCGAGAAGCTTGCGCTTCCTCGTGATGTCGCCGCCGTAGCACTTGGCGAGCACGTCCTTGCGCAAGGCGCGGATCGTCTCGCGCGCGATGATGCGCCCGCCGATTGCTGCCTGGATCGGGATCTGGAAGAGATGCGGCGGGATCAGCTCCTTCAGCTTCTCGCACATGGCGCGCCCGCGGCTCTCAGCGCGCGCGCGGTGCACGATCATGGAGAGCGCATCGACCGGCTCGGCATTGACCAGGATCGACATCTTGACGAGGTCGCCCGCCTCGTAGCCCTTGATGTGGTAGTCGAACGAGGCATAGCCGCGGCTGATCGATTTCAGCCGGTCGTAGAAGTCGAACACCACCTCGTTGAGCGGCAGCTCGTAGACGAGCAGCGCGCGGGCGCCGGCGTAGGTGAGGTTCTTCTGCCGCCCGCGGCGGTCCTGGCAGAGCTTGAGCACGCTGCCGAGATGCTCGTCCGGCACCAGGATGGTGGCCTCGATCCAGGGCTCCTCGATGCGATCGATCTTGACGAGATCGGGCATGTCGGCCGGGTTGTGCATCTCCAGCCGCGAGCCGTCGTTGAGGTAGATGTGATAGATGACGCTGGGCGCCGTGGTGATGAGGTCGAGATTGAACTCGCGCTCCAGCCGCTCGGTGATGATCTCCAGGTGCAGCAGCCCGAGAAAGCCGCAGCGGAAGCCGAAGCCGAGCGCCGCCGAGGATTCCGCCTCGTAGGTGAAGCTCGCATCGTTGAGGCGCAGCCGCGCCATCGCCTCGCGCAGGTCCTCGAAGTTCGCCGCATCCACCGGGAACAGGCCGCAGAACACCACCGGCTGCGACGGCTTGAAGCCCGGGAGCGGCGCCGGCGTGGGATTGCGCTCATCGGTCACCGTGTCGCCGACGCGCGTGTCGGCGACCTGCTTGATGGCCGCCGTGAAGAAGCCGACCTCGCCGGGACCTAGCTCATCCAGCGTTTCCTGCTTCGGCCGGAAGATGCCGACACGCTCGATCTGGTAGGTGCCCCCCGTCGACATCATCTCGATCTTCTGGCCCTTGCGCAGCGTCCCGTCGATGATGCGCACGAGCACGATCACGCCGAGGTAGGCGTCGTACCAGCTATCGATCAGCAGGGCCTTCAGCGGTGCCTTGCCCTCGCCCTTGGGGGCGGGCAGGCGCTCCACGATGGCCTCGAGCACGGCTTCCACGTTCTTGCCGGTCTTGGCCGAGATGGGGATGGCGCCGGAGGCATCGAGGCCGATCACCTCCTCGATCTGCTGCTTGACCCGCTCGGCATCGGCCGCCGGGAGATCGACCTTGTTGAGGACGGGCAGGATCTCCAGGTTGTTGTCGAGCGCCTGGTAGACGTTGGCGAGCGTCTGCGCCTCCACGCCCTGGCTGGCGTCGACGACGAGGATCGCGCCCTCGCAGGCGGCGAGCGAGCGCGACACCTCGTAGGCGAAGTCGACGTGCCCGGGGGTGTCCATCAGGTTGAGCTGATAGGTCTTGCCGTCCCTGGCCTTGTAGTCGAGGCGGACGGTCTGGGCCTTGATGGTGATGCCGCGCTCGCGCTCGATCTCCATCGAATCGAGGATCTGATCCTTCATCTCGCGGTCGGTGACGTTGCCGCAGAGCTGGATCAGCCGGTCGGAGAGCGTCGACTTGCCGTGATCGATATGGGCGATGATGGCAAAGTTTCGGATGCGGTCGATTGTTGTCATGGCGCGCTGCTTACCATCGCTGGGTCACGGGTTGAACAGCGAACGCGTGGCTCAGCCGAAGTCTCCGCAGGAGAGATTGGACAACAGAACCGCAAATTTGCCGTGGGCGGGACCTCCAGCAGGTCTGAAGGATGGTTCGGATGCGCGCCCGGTGCGTCTTAACCGTTCACGATCGCAAGATTTCCCAGCCCCTGTGGGGGTTCTATTAGCTGCGAATACACTGTTGAGCCTTTTTGGTGCTGCCACCGGCACCCACCTTACATACCGGGTGGCAAGCTTAATATGCGAATTTGCATGTTAAGTGCGTTTTTGCGCGATGCATTTCTGTGCCTTATCTGCGAAACCGCGAGTGCGATGGCCCAAGTGCTTGCACCCGAGGTGCGTTCGCAGTTCGCGCAACGCCTGAAGACCCTGCGGACCCAAAGAGGGTTCGATCGGGCACGCTACTTCGCCAAATCGCTGGGCATCGAGGAAAACCGCTATACGCGCTACGAGCGCGCCGAGGTCGAGCCGAGCCTCACGCTCATTCACAAGATGTGCGAAATGCTGCGCGTGTCGCCCAATGAGCTCCTGGGCTTCGGCGAGTTTCGCCATGCCCACCTCGGCAACGTTCCCGGTCTCGCCGAGCCGCCGGGGGGCGAGCTGCGTCATGACGACGGCGACAGCGACGCTGCCGGCAAGGGTGCGCATCCGCTGAGCTCGCTCGCCTGGAAGCTGGCAAGCGAGGCGGTGGCGATGCGGCACGAGCACGGAGTGAAGCCGAAGGCGCCGGCCGATCCCCTGGCGCTGCTGCGCGAGACCGGCACGCTGTTCAGCGGCCTGCAGGCGGAGCCGTTCGAGACCGTCGCGGCGATCCTCGGCGATCCGGCGCTGAAGGACGTGGACGCCAAGGACAAGACGCGGCTGGCGGAGCTCATCCAGGCCTATACGGCGCGGGTGAGCGAGGCCTCCGCCAAGCGCGCGCGCTGAACGCTATCGGCGTATCTCCGCGCCCGTCGCCTTCCCGACCGCGGCAACGATCCTACCCGCGACCGCTTCGATCTCCCGGTCGGTCAGGGTCTTCTCCGACGGCTGCAGCGTGACCTCGAGGGCGATCGACTTCTTGCTGTCTCCGAGGCTGCCGCCCTCGAACACGTCGAACACGTTGGCGCCTGCGATCAGCTTCCTGTCGACGCCGAGCGCCGCCTTGACGACATCGCCGGCCGCCACATCGCGGTCCACCACGAACGCGAAATCGCGCCGCACTGGGAGCAGGTCGGCCGCCTGCAAGGCCGCACGCGCCGCGCCCTTGCGGCGCTGGGGAGGGAGGGCGCCGAGGAACACCTCGAATGCGGCGACGGGCGCGGCAACGTCGAGCACGCGCAGCGTCTCGGGATGCAACTCGCCGAAATGCGCGAGCACGATCTTGGGCCCGAGGCGCAGCGTGCCCGAGCGACCCGGGTGGAACCAGGCAGGCGCATCGCGCGTCAGTTGCGCCTTGCCGGTATCGACGCCGAGCTCGGCCAGCAGGGCGGCGACGTCCGCCTTGGCATCGAACACCCCGGCTTGCCCGGCCGCGCCGGACCAGTGCCGCCCGGCGCCGGCAAAGGGGGCAGCGCCGGCGCGCACGCCGCTGGCGGCCATGAACTGGTCCTCCGGCGCGTCGCCGCGGTAGGCCTGGCCCACCTCGAACAGGGCGAGGTCGGCGAAGCCGCGGTTGCGGTTGCGCTGCACGGCGGCAAGCAGGCCAGGCAGCAGGCTCGGCCGCATGGAGGACATCTCGGTGGAGATCGGATTGGCGAGCTCCAGCGCGTCCTGGCCGCCGCCGAAGGCGCGGGCCGTGTGCCGCGTGATGAACGACCATGTGACCGCCTCCACCATGCCGCGCGCGGCGAGCAGGCGGCGAGCGCGCCGCACGCGGCGCTGCGGCTCGGTGAGAACGGCGCGGGCGACCCCGGCCGTCCGCGGCATCGGCGCCGACGGCACCTTGTCGAGGCCGGCGATGCGCACGACCTCCTCGACCAGGTCGGCAGCACCGTGGATGTCCGGGCGCCACGTCGGTGCCCTCACCGTCACGACAGGCCCGCTGCCGTCGACCGCGAAGCCGAGCTTGCCGAGCGTGCCCAGTATCTCCGTCTGCCCAAGCTTGATGCCGCCGAGCTTCTCGACCAGCGCCGTCGAGAACGCAATGACCGTGCGCGGCTCTGGCGGTGCGCCGGCAACCTTGCGCTTCGACGGCTGGCCGCCCGCCACCTCGAGCATCATCGCGGTGGCGAGATCGAGCCCGGGGAGAATGAAGGCGGGATCGACGCCGCGCTCGAAGCGGTAGCGCGCGTCGCTGGTGATGCCCGCCTTGCGCCCCGTCGCGGCCGTGCGCAGGGGGTCGAAGTAGGCGCATTCGATCAGCACGTTGCGGGTCGCCTCGGTGCAGCCGGTGTCCTCGCCACCCAGGATGCCGCCGAAGCCCAGCACCGCGCGCTCGTCGGCGATCACGCACATGGTGTCGTCGACCGCATGCTCCTTGCCGTCGAGGCCGCGGAACCTCTCGCCTTTGCGGCCGAGCCGCGCGCGGATGGCGCCGGTGAGCTTGTCGGCGTCGTAGACGTGCAGCGGCCGCCCGCGGTCGAGACTGATGTAGTTCGTCACGTCCACGAGCGCGTTGATGGGGCGGAGGCCGACCGCCTTGAGGCGCTGCTGCATCCACGCCGGCGAGGCGCCGTTCGTCACGTCCCTGAGGTAGCGGCCGGCAAAGCACGGGCAGGCGTCGCGGGCGGCGTCCGGGAACTCGAGCTTGATGTCGACCGGGCAATCGTAGGCGCCCTCGACGCCGGACACCTGTCGCTCCGGCTTCAGTGTGCCGAGCCCGGCGGCAGCGAGGTCGCGCGCGATGCCGCGCACGCCGGTGCAATCGGGCCGGTTGGGGGTGAGCTTCACTTCGATGACGGGGTCAGCGAGGCCGATGACGTCGGCGTAGCGCTGACCGATCCGGCTCGCGTAATCGGCGGCCAGCTCGATGATGCCCTCGTGGTCGTCGGAGAGCTCGAGCTCGCGTTCCGACACCAGCATGCCGTTGGAGACGACGCCGCGCACGGGGCGCGCCTCCAGCGTGATCCTCGTGCCGGGAATGTAGCTGCCCATCGGCGCGAACACGCCGATCATTCCGGTTTTCGCGTTCGGGGCTCCGCACACCACCTCGACCACGCCGCTGCCGGTGTCGACCTTGCACACCTGCAGCTTGTCGGCGTTGGGGTGGCGCCGGGCCTCGATGACGCGGGCGATGGTGAAGGGGGCGAGCCTGGCGGCCGGGTTGTCGACGCCTTCGACGTCGAGGCCGATGAGAGCGAGTTTCTCCGCCAACACCTCTACAGGTGCCGATGTGTCGAGATGATCCTTCAGCCAGGCGAGTGTGAATTTCATGATCGAACCATTGTAGTGCGCAAGCGCTCAACGTCTCGGTGCCGGAGATGCGCCTGGCGCCGTACGCCCACAGGTTCCTCTTCCTCTTGCGGGGAGCGGTCAGGGGTGGGG
>DATFCC010000119.1:0-7271 GCA_035253505.1 Hyphomicrobiaceae bacterium | reverse complement strand
CCATCCAGCGGCTGGCCTCGGCGAGCGCGGCGATCGCTTCCGTGAGGCGCTCGCCCATGCGCCCGAACTCGGGGCGGTTGGAAGCGCGCACGGCATCCGCCGTCTGTTGCAGCTCGACGATGTAGGCCTCAAGCACCTTGCCGCCTTCGAGCGGCAGCTTGCGCGTGACGAGGTCGATGGCCTGGATGCCGTTGGTGCCTTCGTAGATGGGCAGGATGCGCGCATCGCGGTAGATCTGCGCGGCACCGGTCTCCTCTATGAACCCCATGCCGCCGTGCACCTGCACGCCGATGGAGGCCACCTCGCAGCCGATGTCGGTGGAGAACGCCTTGGCGACCGGCGTCAGCAGGGCGACGCGCGCGGAGGCGGCTGCCTGCTCGGCGGGATTCCTGGCGCGACGTGACACGTCGGTCTCCCTGGCCGTGACGAGGCAGATGGCACGCGCAGCCTGGGTCAGCGCGCGCATCGTCATCAGGCTGCGGCGAACGTCGGCATGCTCGATGATGGGCGCCATCCCGTCGCCGCCCTTGGCGCCGCGGCCCTGCCGGCGCTCCTTGGCGTAGGCTGTGGCGAGCTGTGTTGCCCGTTCGGCCACCGACACGCCCTGCACGCCGACCGCCAGCCGCGCCGCATTCATCATGATGAACATGACGTTGAGGCCGCGGTTTTCCTCTCCCACGAGGTAGCCCAGCGCGCCCTCGCCGCGCTCGCCGTATTTCATGATGCACGTGGGGCTCGCATGGATGCCGAGCTTGTGCTCGACGCCGGCGCAGGTGACGTCGTTGCGCGCACCGATCGACCCGTCCTCGTTCACAAGGTTCTTGGGCACCAGGAACAGCGATATCCCGCGCGTGCCGGGCGGCGCATCCGGCAGTCGCGCCAGCACGAGATGGATGATGTTGTCCGTCATCTCGTGGTCGCCATAGGTGATGAAGATCTTGGTGCCGAAGATGCGGTAGGTGCCGTCGGGCTGCTTCACGGCCCGCGTCTTGAGCTGCGAGAGGTCCGAGCCCGCGTGCGGCTCGGTGAGGTTCATGGTGCCGGTCCATTCGCCCGACACCATCTTGGGCAGGTAGGTGCGCTTCAGTTCCTCGCTGCCCTGCGCCTCCACCGCATCGATGGCGCCGAAGGTGAGCAGCGGGCAGAGCCCGAACGCGAGGTTCGACGAATTCCATACCTCGCCGGCAGCCGTCGCCACCACCTGCGGGAGGTTCTGGCCACCCCACTCCTCGGGCGCGGCGAGCGCACCCCAGCCGCCGGCGGCGAACTGCTGGTAGGCCTCCTTCCAGCCGGGCGGCGTCACGACCTTGCCGTCGATCAGCTTGGAGCCGGCGCGGTCGCCCGGTGCGCTGAGGGGGTCGAGCACCTCGGCGCCGAACTTGCCGGCCTCGCCGATGACGGCGCGAATGGTGTCCTCGTCGACGCCGTCGAGCAGGCCGCGCCCGATCAGGTCGTCGAGGCCGGCGGCCGTCTTCAGGGCGTGCACGATGTCGTCCACGGGCGCCTGGTAGCTCATGGGGCCTCCTGCTCTGTTCGGCGTTGCAACTTGACGTTTGCGGCAGCTTAAGCCGCCCCGGCCTTGCCGCAAAGAGCGACGGCGGCGGACGTTCGCTGCACCGCCCGATGGGCCGTGCGCTACCGTGCCAGCTCGGCGATGTTGCGGTAAAGATCGAGCGCCTCCGGATTGGCGAGCGCCTCCTTGTTCTTCACCTCCCGGCCGTGGACGACATCGCGCACGGCGAGCTCGGTGATCTTGCCCGATTTGGTGCGCGGAATGTCGGCCACCTGCACGATGCGCGCCGGCACGTGGCGCGGGCTGGCGCCGGTGCGGATCTGCCTCTTGATGCGCTCGCGCAGCGGGTCGTCGAGGGTGACACCCGGCTTCAGGATCACGAACAGGACGACGCGCACGTCCTTGTTCCAATCCTGGCCGATGACGATCGCCTCCTGCACCTCCTCCAGTTGCTCGACCTGGCGGTAGATTTCGGCCGTGCCGATGCGCACGCCGCCCGGGTTGAGCGTGGCATCGGAGCGGCCGTGGATGATCATGCCGCCGTGCTCGGTCCACTCGGCGAAGTCGCCGTGATGCCAGATGTTGGGGAAGCGTGAGAAGTAGGCAGCGCGGTACTTCTGCTGATCGGGGTCGCTCCAGAAGCCCACCGGCATCGACGGAAACGGATTCTTGCAGACGAGCTCGCCCTTGCCATGCTCGACCGGTTGCGCATTGTCGTCGAACACGTCGACGGCAAGGCCGAGCGCGGGACCTTGGATCTCGCCGGCCCACACCGGCTTCGTCGGCACGCCGAGCACGAAGCAGCCGCAGATGTCGGTGCCGCCGGAGATGGAAGCCAGGTGCATGTCCTGCTTGATGGCCTTGTAGCAGTACTCGAAGCCCTCCGGCGCCAGCGGCGAGCCGGTCGACAGCACGGCGCGCAGGCTTGTCAGGTCGTGCGTTCTGATCGGCGCGAGCTCCGCCTTGGCCAGCGCATCGATGTACTTTGCGCTGGTGCCGAAGTGCGTGCACTTCTCGGCCTGTGCGAAGTCCCACAGGATGTTGCCGTTCGGATGGAACGGCGAGCCGTCGTAGAGCAGCAAGGTCGCGCCCTGCGCCAGGCCCGACACCAGCCAGTTCCACATCATCCAGCCGAGCGTGGTGAAGTAAAAGAGGCGGTCGCCCTCCCTGACGTCGGCGTGCAGGCGGTGCTCGCACAGGTGCTTCATGAGGATGCCGCCGGCGGAGTGCACGATGCACTTCGGCATGCCGGTCGTACCGGAGGAAAACAACACGTAGAGAGGATGGGAGAAGGGCAGGCGCTCGAAGCGGAGCGGCTCGGCCTTGCGGCGGCTCACCGCGTCGCCCCAGGTCTGCGCGCGCGCTCCGTTGTGATCCAGGCTGGCGTTGAGGCCTTGCGCCACCTCATCGTCGCGGCCGAGATAGCGCACGACGATCACGGCGCGCAGCGACGGGAGCTTCGCGACGATGGCGGCCAGCTTGTCGGTGATGTCGATGGCCTTGCCGTTGTAGTAGTAGCCGTCGCAGGCGATCAGCACCTTGGGCTCGATCTGGCCGAAACGGTCGAGCACGCCCTGGATGCCGAAATCGGGCGAGCAAGACGACCACACCGCGCCGATCGACGCGGTGGCGAGCACGCCGACGATGCTTTCGGGCATGTTGGGCATCATCGCGGCGACGCGATCGCCGACCTCGACGCCCGCTTCGCGCAGTGCCTGGGCGGTGCGGGCGACCTCTGCGGCGAGCTCTTGCCGGCTCACGCGGCGCTTGATCTTGTCCTCGCCCCAGAACACCAGAGCGTCAGCTTCACCTTTGGCGTGCCGCAGAAGGTTCTCGGCGAAGTTGAGGCGCGCCTGCGGGAAGAAGCGCGCACCAGGCATCCTGTCGCCATCGACCAGATACGGTGCGCTCCCTTTGTCGCCGGCGACATGGGCAAAGTCCCACAGCCCGGACCAGAATTCGCCGGCCTGCTCGGTGGAATAGCGATGCAGCTCGTCGTAGCCGCCGAAGGTGTTGGCCGTGCGCGATGCCAGCCAGACTGAGAACGCGGCCAGTGTCGTTTGCGCGGCGTGCGTTTTCTCGGGTCTCCACAGCGGATCGCTCATGGCGGGGTCCTGTGAACGGGATTGACTGGTTCTTTTTGTCATATGGCGGTATCAATGCGCCAGGGGCACCGCCGAGAGCCGGCTGCAAGCAAATCGGGCAAAACACCGCAGCTTGCGCTTCCCGGCCGTGATTTGTAAAAGCACGTCGAACGCAATTTCCTGACTGCGGCGAGGAGTCGGTCACAGCCCATTGGAGCAGGGCGGGTCGGGCCGGCGGACTGGACCAACCAGGCTGAAGTCACCGCATGAGACGCAAGACCATACTTTCCCGCTTTGCCACGCTCGCTCTCGCCACGCTCGCCTGCCTGCTCGTCGCCGCCCTTGCCCCCTTGCTGCTGAGCAAGCGCGCAACGGACGAGCCCTTCACGGGCTACGCCGTGATGGCCTCGCCGCGCGACATGCACGTCGTGTCCTCGACGATCCGGCTGAGCTCCGCGCCCGACCTCACCCTCAGCCGCGGCACCCTCTATGCCGACGGAAACGCCTCGGCCGGCACGCCCATATCACGCTTCGTTCTGGATGCACCGTTGCTGCATCTCAACGCCTCGGGCCTGCCGGAAGGCGCATCCGGCATGGAGAACGTGCTGTTCGACGGCGTCGCGCCGTTGCTGGTGGATCAGCTCACCGCCATGGGCTTCGACAGCCTGACGGTGCGCCAGGGGACGCTGCACATCTCCGGCGCCGACGGCACTTTGGAGACGATCACCGACATCCAGGCCGAGATCACTGGACGCCGCAAGGGTCAGGTGATCGCCAAGGGCAGCTTCACCTACCGCGGGCAGCGCCTCGCCTTCGAGGGCACCCTGGCACCGGGCACCGACCCGGCGACGCACCAGCGCTGGCCACTGAAGCTTGCGCTCAAGGGCGAGCTGCTCGAGGGCTCCTTCGACGGCCAACTGAACGTGGCGAGCGACCTGCAGCTTGCCGGTCAGGTCGAGTTGACGAGCCCCAGCTTGCGACGGGTTGCCCGATGGTTCGGCGTGCCCGTGTCGGCCACCGACGGTCTCAACGCGATTTCCCTGAAGGGCCAGGCGAGCTGGGCGCGGCGCGCTCTGGCCGTCGAGGATGCCAGGATCGTGGTCGACGGCAACGAGGCCGCCGGCGCTCTCGTGCTCAACGTGGCCGGCGAGCGCCCGCTGCTCGATGCGACGCTGGCGTTTCATGCGCTCGACCTGACGCCCTATGCCAACGCGGCCCGCTCGCAGTCCTTCCTGTTCGATCGCCAGACCGCGACATGGTCGCTGTTCGACATGTCGCTGCCCATTGCACGGCACATCGACGCGGACCTGCGCATCTCGGCGCCCAAGGTGACCATCCACGGCTACGGGCTCGGGCGCGGCGCCGCGACGGTCGCGGTGCGGTCCGGCAAGCTGGTGGCGGACATTGCTGAGCTCGACCTCTTCGGCGGCCGGATGAGCGCCCAGGTGATCACGGACGCCAACGAGATCGTTCCGCGCTACGCGCTGCGCGGCAGGCTCGAGAACTTCGAAGCCGGGCCTGCCGCGGCAGCACTATTCGGCTCTGCGGTGGTTGCCGGGCGCTCCAGCCTCACGCTCGACGTCGAGGGCACCGGGCAGACGCCGACCGAGCTGTTGCGGCGGCTCTCCGGCAAGGCGGCCATGACGATGCCCGAAGGCGGCCGCGTGAGCGTCGATGCCAAGGCGCTGCGCGCCGTCCCCAAGGCCGGCCAGGGCGCGGGCTGGGGCGCGCTGGCCAAGGGCCAGACCAGCGTCGAGCCAATCGAGTTGAAGGCGATCATTCGCGCGGGCGTCCTTTGGACCGAGCCGGTGCGCGTGCGCTCCGGGGCGCTGGGCATCGGCGCGTCCGGTCATGTGGATCTCGCCGGACGCACGCTCGATCTCACTCTGGCTGCCAAGCCCAGCGTGCCGACTGACCGCGCATTGACCGCCGCCGACCTCGCAGGGGCCGAGGCGGTCACGGTCCGGGGCTCCTGGCAGGAGCCGTTCGTGCGTGGCAGAGACGAGGGTGAGGCCGATGCGGCGCAGTGAGCGCCGGCGCACGGTAGCGCCCGCCGATCACTCGTAGGTGTCGTCGTAGGTGGCGATCACGATCGGGTTCTCGATCAGCCGCACGTCGATCGGCTTCACGGCGATGAGCTTGGGATTGCTCGGGAACGGATTGGCCTTGCCGCGCGGCGCGTTCATCCAGTGGTCGGGTCCGGGCACCTTGTCGATCGCCAGCGGGTAGATGGTGAGCTTGTCGCGCTCGAACTTGAGGCGCAGGAAGTTCTTGTAGTTCTTGATGCGCAAGGCTGCGAACGCTTCGCTCGAGTGCATGCGGAAGAGGCCGGTCAGCACCCAGTAGAAGCCCCACAGCGATCCGCCCACCAGCGCCCCGAGCCCGATCATCAGCGTCGGGTAGGACATGAAGCCTACGATCTCCCGCACCGGCTTCGGCTTCTTCTCCGCCTCGGGAAGCGCTGAACGCGCACGCTCTTCCGCCCGCCGATGGATCGGGCGCATGGACTCCTCGATTACGTCCTGCACGATCGGCGCCTGCTCCTTGCGCGCGTTGTAGACGGCCTCCAGCGTCCGCTCGATCGGCGGCGTCATCCAGTTGTTGAGCATGACCACGAACAGCGACAGCGTGAACATGGCGACGAGATGCGCCGCAAAGTGCGTGGAGCCGATGAAGAACTTGGTGAGATAGCGCCGCGGGCCCGGATACTCCACGGCATCCACGTACCAGATCAGAACCGCATAGAGTCCCCCGAGCAGCGCCACGAGCCCGATGGAGGCGACCATCGCCTGGATGAGGTAGAGCGGCATGAAGGCCAGCACCTCGGCCAGCGAGGTGGTGATGCCGAGACCGTCGATCTTGCCCGAGGAGATCTCGTGGCGCGTGACGAGCGTCTGGAACTCCCAGGTGATCAGCCAGTAGAGAAGCCCGATGCCGATGGCGAACCCGGGATTGAAGAACGGGAACAGCACGTTGCCGAGGCTCAGCAGATAGCTCTTGCCCTTCTCGGGATAGCACTTCGGCGCCTGCGGCTTGAGCGGCTGGCGCTTGCGCTTGGTGGGTGACAGCGTGGTGGGCGCCTGCAGCGGCTCCAGCGCGTCCTTGACGTCCTGCACGGCCTGCTCGACGACGCCGCCCGCCACCTTGGTATTGTGCTTGAGGCGGATGTCGTACTGCTTCGGCTTCCAGCCTTCTCCGGGGCGGACGCCCGTTGCCTCCGGCGCCTGTCCCTCGTCCTCCTCCGGTCGCTCCGGCCAGCGCACCGAGATGGCGTTCTTCAGGACGTGCGTGGGGTGCAGGAACGCCCCGCCACCTCCCGACGTGATGAAATGCACGTCGAGATCGTGGGCGAAGTAGCGTGCATAGTGGTGCCAGTCGCCGGCGATGATGGCGCAGATGCGCACGCCGCGCTTGCGGGCGATGGTGGTGATCTTGAAGAAGTTCTCCTCGGTGTCCTGCCCCTGCAGGTCGGCCATCAGCCAGCCGGGCTCCGCGAGGCAGATGATCAGGTTGTCCTGCGGGCCCATCTGCTCGGCGACGCGCTCGAAGTAGTTGACCTGCGAGGTATCGAGGTACTTGGAGAGCTGGATGTCGGCGCCCCAGATCCACCAGTTGTAAGGCAGGCGAAGGGCCCAGTAGCTGCGGTGCTGCTGGCAGCGCCAGCCGCCGATAAC
>DATFCC010000118.1:0-9987 GCA_035253505.1 Hyphomicrobiaceae bacterium | reverse complement strand
CTTTGGACCACCCCCGATCCCTCCCCGCAAGGGGAGGGGGGAACACAGGCAAGTCCGGAACAACGAACCGGTGAAGCAAGTGCCATACTGGGGTCGGTGCGGGGCGCGCGACAGGCGGCGGACAGCAGGGTGCAATAGCAGAAGCCGTATTGCACCGGTTCAACATCACATGAGAGCGGCGCAATACGCTTCGCTATTGCGCCCTACGATTAGGCATCTTCGGAGGTGATCATGATCGAACCGCTCAGCACACCGACGCTGCCGCGCGGCATCCGCTCGCGGTTCGTGGACAACATCAACGGTCTGCGCATGCACCTGCTGGAAGCCGGCTTCGAGGAGAAGGGGCGGCCGTGCCTGCTGCTGCTGCACGGGTTCCCGGAGCTCGCCTATAGCTGGCGCAAGGTGATGGTGCCGCTGGCCGCCGCCGGCTACCACGTCGTCGCGCCGGACCTGCGCGGCTACGGCCGCACCACGGGGTGGGATGGCGACTACGACGGCGACCTCGGCTCGTTCCGCATGCTCAACATTGTGCGGGATGTGGTGGGGCTGGTGTCGGCGCTGGGATACCGCTCGGTCGCCGGTGTCGCCGGGCACGACTACGGTTCGCCGGTCTCGGCCTGGTGCACGCTGATCCGGCCTGACATCTTCCGCACCGTCACCATGATGAGCGCACCGTTTCCGGGACCGCCGTCGATCCCGTTCGCCACCGCCGACAAGCCAGCAACTCCGCCCAAGGGCGGCCCCACCATCCACGACGATCTCGCCGCGCTCACCCCGCCGCGCAAGCACTACCACTGGTACTATTCGACGCGGCCCGCCAACGCCGACATGATGCAGTGTCGCGAGGGCATCCACGCCTTCCTGCGCGCCTACTACCACCACAAGAGCGCAGACTGGAAAGCCAACAAGCCGCACAAGCTCGAGGGCTGGATCGCCAGCGAGCTCGGCAAGATGCCGACCTACTACATCATGGAGCTGGACAAGACGATGCCGCAGTCGGTGGCGCCGCACATGCCGACCGCCGCCGAGATCGCGGCGTGCAAATGGCTGACGGATGACGAGCTGGCCGTATATGCCGCCGAATATGGCCGCACCACCTTCCAGGGCGGCCTCAACCTCTACCGGGTTCGTACCAGCGGCCGCTTCGAGACAGAGCTGGAGGTGTTCGCCGGCCGCACCATCGACCAGCCGTCCTGCTTCATCTCGGGCAGGAGCGACTGGGGCACCTACCAGGCGCCCGGCGTGTTCGAGCGCATGCAGGGCACCATCTGCACGCGCATGCTGGCCTGCCGCCTCGTCGACGGCGCCGGCCACTGGGTGCAGCAGGAGCAGCCGGAAGAGACGGCGCGCCTGCTGCTGGAGTTCCTGAAGAAGGCCGCACCGGCATGATGGTGCCTCGCAGCGAAAGCCGACTGTGGTGTCCCGTAGGGCGCAATAGCGAAGCGTATTGCGCCGGGGGCGAGGTCGATCGGTGCAATACGGCTTCGCCTATTGCACCCTACGGCACGTCACTCCGCGCGGCATGACGATCGATTGGTTTGGGGCAGATCCCCTGGACACCGCAAGGCATCATGGCAGCGTCCTACGCCTGCGAAACCACCTTGCGCTCGACCAAGCCGGCGATGTCGGCGGCGCTGAAGCCGTGCTCGCGCAACACTTCGCCGGTGTGCTGGCCGAGACGCGGCGGGGTCGCGCGCGGGGTGCCAGTCGCCAGCGGCGGGAGGCCGGCGACGTTCGGCACGGGCACTGGTTCGGGCACGCCCTCTACGTCGAGCCAGCCGATCAGGCCCATCGCCTCCGTCTGCGGATGCTTGAGAAACTCGCGGAACGTGTTGAGCCGCTCGTGCATGATATCGGCCTCGCGCAGCCGCTCGGCCCAGTACGCCGTGGGCTTCCCGGCGATGGCGGCGCGCACGATGGCGAGCAGCGGCGCCTCGTTGGTCATGCGGTCGGCCTCGTTGATGAAGCGCGGGTCCCTGGCTAGCTCCGGTGTTCCCAGCACGATATTGCAGAACTTGATCCAGTTCTCATTGCGGATGACCAGAAACTGCAGCCAGCCGTCGGCGGTCTTGAACACGCCGCTCGGCATGGCGCGCCGCACCTGCTCGCCCTCGAGATAGACCATCATGGTGCGGATCACCTGCATGGCGCTGGCAGCCTGCATCAGGCTGACCTCGATGCGGCGGCCACGTGGCTGGTCGCGGCGCGCGTAGAGGGCGGCCGACAGCGCCTGGAAGGCGTAGAGGGCCGTCGACATGTCGATGACGATGAACGGCACGCGGTGGGGGATGCCGTCCTCGCCCTTGTTGTCGGCCATCAGGCCCGTGAACGCCTGCAGCACTGGGTCCATGGCCGGGCGGCCGGACAGCGGCCCGGTCTGGCCGAAGCCGGACACCGACAGGTAGAGAATGCGCGGCTCGCGCTGTGAAACGGCCTCGTAGCCGAAGCCCAACCGCCCCAGCACGCCCGGGCGAAACCCCTCGAGCAGCACGTCGGCGCCGGCGATCAACCGCCACAGCACCTCCTTGCCCTCGGGCGACTTCAGGTCGAGGGCCACCGAGCGCTTGCCGAGATTGGCGGGGATCGAATAGGCGGACTGGTCGCCGTAGCGGGTGCCCAGCGTGCGCGCCCAGTCGCCTTCGCCGGTCGGCTCGACCTTGATGACGTCAGCGCCATACTGGGCGAGCAGCATGCCGCAGTACGGCCCGGCGACGCCTTGGCTCAGGTCCACCACCTTCAGCCCCGCAAAGGGCGCTTCGTAGCTCATGAGCCTTCACCCCCAGAGTATACAGACAACTTCCCCCTCGCCAGTTCGGCCGGATGACTAGCGGCCGCGCCATCGAGGTCCTGCGCGCGGCCGACCTGTGTCGCACGGCCGCAAGTCACGGCCTCACGTCCTCTCCCCGAGGGGACAGGGATGGCGAGCGCGAATGAAAATCTTTCTCTCCTTGGGAGAAGGTGGCCTGTCGAGCCATCGGCGAGACGGGCCGGATGAGGGGGCCTTCCGGCCCGCATGCTCCCATTTCGCTCGCCGCTCTACCTCCGCGACCAGCGCTCCCCGAGCTTGATCCGACGGCAATTTCAGCCTCTCTCGTTGCTGAAGATGATCGTGCCGCTGGCGGCGAACATGCCGCCGACGCCGTGGCACACCGACAGCTTGGCACCCTTGACCTGTGCTGCCGCAGTGCCGCGCATCTGCCGCACGCTCTCTTGCAAGGCGTACATGCCGTACATTCCCGAATGCATGTAGGACAGGCCGCCGCCGTTGGTATTGAGCGGCAGCTTGCCGCCGATCGCCGTATGGCGCGCGCCGATGAAGGCCGCCGCCTCGCCCGGCTGGCAGAAGCCCAGGTCCTCCAGCCCGTACAGCGGAAGATGCGCAAAGGCGTCGTAGATCATCAGGTGATCGACATCGCCGTGCTTGATGCCGGCCTCGTCGAAGGCCTTCTTGCCCGACACGCGGAAAGCCCGCGAGGAGGTGAAGTCCTCCATCTGGCTGATCATCGGGCTCTCGACGCTCTCGCCGGTGCCGACGATGTAGACCGGCTTCTGCGGGAAGTCCCTGGCCCGCTCGGCGCTGGTCAGGATCAGCGCCCCACCGCCGTCGGTGACGAGGCAGCACATCAGAATGCGGAAGGGATAAGCGATCATGCGCGACTTCAAGACGTCGGCAACGGTGATGGGGTCCTTGAAGGTGGCCCGCGGATTTTTCGCCGCCCATTCGCGCTGCACCACCGAAACCATGGCGATCTGCTCTTCGCTGATGCCGTAGCGCTTCATGTAGCGCAGCACAGGCACGGTAAACATGGTGGGCGGGCCCATCACGCCAAAGGGCGCCTCGAACTGGCCGGCAAGGCTCGCCGGATAGGGCGGTCGCGGCGTGGCGCCGACGCGCGACTTGCCGCTCTCGCCATGCGTTATCAACACCGTCTCGCACAGCCCTTCATTGATGGCGGCGGCCGCGTGGCGCACATGGATCATGAACGAGCAGCCGCCCACCGCGGTGCCGTCGACCCAGGTCGGCGTCAGCCCCAGGTAGTGCGCGACCGTAGTCGGCGTCTCGCCGGCGGTGGCGATGCCGTCGATGTCGGAGAGCTTGAGGCCCGCATCCTTGATGGCGTTGAGCGCCGCGTCGGCATGGAGCTGGATCTGCGACAGGCCGGGAATGACGCCGAGATCGGTGGTCTCGGCGGCGCCGACGACGGCGACGGATTTTTGCTTCATGCTCTGCCTCCCCTACTTGCTGCCGGCCGGCTTGAAGAAGGGCAGGCTGATCTGGTCGTTCTGCTTCTCGAAGGTCACCTCGAGTGGCATGTCCAGCACGAGGGCCTCGGGCGTCTGCGGGCAGCCGACGATGTTGGTCATCATGCGCGGGCCCTCCGCCAGCTCGACGACGGCAATTGCATAGGGCGGCGTGAAGCCGGGTGCCGGGCGATGATGGATGACGTAGCTATGAAGCTTGGCCTTGCCGGCCGCCTTGATGACCGAGACCTGGCGCGAGGCGCACTTGGGGCAAAACGGGCGGGGCGGAAAGTAAGTATGGCGACAATCATCGCAGCGCTGCAACCGCAGCTCGCCGGCCTTGGTGCCTTCCCAGAAGTGCTTCGTCTCCGGCGTCGGTGCCGGCAATGGTCGTGCTCCCTCGGCCACGGGGTCCTCCTATGCGCTTCGTGCCGCCATCTTGCGCGGGATCGGCCCACGAAACAAACTGATTGAACCTGGAGACAAGGTGCTAGTCGGGAGGCGCATGGCATGAGCCGTTTGTGTGAGGGTCGGGTCGCAATCGTCACGGGGGCGGGCCGCGGGGTCGGCCGCGAGCACGCCCTGTTGCTGGCAGCTCATGGCGCCAAAGTGGTCGTCAACGACATCGGGGCTGGCATCGACGGCGCGGGCCGCGACGCCTCGCCGGCCACGGAGGTCGTCGAGACCATCAAGAAGGCCGGCGGCGAGGCCATCACCAACGCCGAGGACGTGAGCGACTGGAAGGGCGCCAAGGCGATGATCGATGCCGCCATCGCCCGTTTCGGCAAGCTCGACATCCTCATCAACAACGCCGGCATCCTGCGCGATCGGATGCTCACCAACATGGATGAGGCCGAGTGGGACGACGTCATCAAGGTGCATCTGAAGGGCACCTTCGCCCCGTCGCGCCACGCCGCCGCCTACTGGCGCGACGAGAGCAAGAAGATCGGCGGGTCGGTGAAAGGGCGCATCATCAATACGAGCTCCACTTCAGGCATCTACGGCAACGTCGGCCAGACCAACTACGGCGCCGCCAAGGCGGGGATTGCCGCCTTCACCATCATCGCCGCGCGCGAGCTTCGCCGCTACGGCGTGACGGTCAACGCAATCTCGCCTTCCGCGCAGACGCGCATGACGGAAGGCCTGCGCCAGATCACCGATGAGGAGCGCGCCATGCGCGATCCCAAGTGGGTATCGCCGACCGTGGTCTACTTGGCGAGCGAGGAGGCGCAGGACATCACCGGCCGCGTCATCCAGGCCGGCTTCGGCCGCATCGCCGTGTGCGAGGGCTGGCGGCGCGGCGCCGAGGTCAAGCAGGTGGCAGACCCGGCCGAGGCCGGCGCGCACGTCCGCGCCATGATGGCCAAGGCCCGCAAGAACTCGGGCATGGACGGCCTGGAGCTGGATTGAGGTCCTGGCAACGGTGGGGCGGGCCCGGCTCGCCAGGCAGGTCCGGTCCCGATAGGTCGCGGGAGGCCGCGAAACCGGGCTTTCGCCCGGGGCACCCTGCGATGAGCCTTCAGCGCGAAGCCGGGGACCGGGTATGACGCTTGCCAAAGCCGGACTGACGCGGCGGCATGTCCTCGCCGGGGCTGCGCTGGCTTTACGCCCCCTCGACGCGTTGGCCCAACCCGCGTCTCCTATCGGAAAGCCTGCGATGCCTCCTCAGATTCGGGTGGCCACCCCGCAAGACGTGCCTGCAATCGCCGAGCTGTTGCTGGAGGACGCCCGCCAGCGCGCAGCGTTGGACCCTGTGCTGTGGCGCGTCGCGGCCGACGCTCGGGCACGGCTCAACAAAGCGATTGGTGCGGCCTTCGATGCGTCGCGAGCGGCGTTGCCGCCGGAGTTTTGGCTCGTCGCCGAGCACGCTGGCCGCATGCTCGGGATCGCGCATGCGGTGATCGTCCCGGTGCCACCCATCTATAATGGAGAGGCGGGTTCGCCCGGGCTACTCCTGGACGACTGCTTCATATCCGCCGACGCCCCATCGGGCACGTCCGACCAGTTGCTCGCCGCAACGGAGGCTGCACTGAAGACCGCAGGTGCGGCGCGGCTGATCGCCTCTTGCCCTGCCGCCGGACCGTTGCGCCCACTCTATGAGCGCAAGGGCTACGAGCCCGTCACCCTCTACATGGCAAAGCATCGGCTCCGCTCCAGCGCGCGCACGTCGGCGGCGCGTCCGGCGACCGCCGCGGACATACCGGGAATCGTGGAGCGCAGCGCGGAGCATCGACGAACGCTCGCCAGCATCAACCCGCGCTTCTGGCACATCCACCCCGAGGCCGATCACCGGTTTGAGGCCTGGATGCGCCGCAGTCTCACGCTGAAGGACCGCGACATGCTGGTTGCAGCGGACGTGGATAGGATACGAGGTTACGTCATCGCTCAGCCCATCTCGCCTCTGCTCGTTCCCGCTGCGCATGATGCCGCGGCCATCGGAGTCATCGACGACTTCTATGACGAGGATTTCGCGAACGTCTCCACCTTTTCGCACGGCGGGCGGAGCGGCGAGGGCCTGCTGGCGGCTGCGGAAACCGCGTTTGCGCGGCGCCGTGTCGACAGCGCGCTTGTCGTCTGCCCGGCGGGGTGGACGTCGAAGATCGCCTTGCTGGAGGGAATGAACTATCGGACGGCCAAGCTCTGGATGCTGAAACGCTGAGACCGAATGCTGCCCGAAGTCGGTCGCGCGGACCCCGGTCTCGCCACCATGGTTTCCGCAAACCGCTGCGCCAATGACCTCTGGCGCGAACGCTACGTGCGCGGCACCACGGCTGTGGCCTCGATCTCGACCTTGGCGCGATCCTCTACCAGCGCCAGCACCTGCACCAACGTCATGGTGGGGAAGTGCTTGCCGATGACGCGCCGGTAGGCGGCGCCGACGTCGCGCAGGCGCGAGATGTATTCCTGCTTGTCCGTGACGTACCACGTCAATCGCACGATGTGCTCGGGTCGCGCGCCGGCTTCGGCGAGCACCGCGACGATGTTGGCCAGCGCCTGCTCCGCCTGCTCGGTAAAGTCATCGCTGGTGAACCGCTGCTCCGCGTTCCAGCCGACCTGGCCGGCGACGAATATTTGCCGGCCGTCGGCAACGATACCGTTGGAGAAGCCCTTGGCGCGGGCCCAATGCTTCGGATGCAGGAACTGCATGAGGGTGCTCCCTGGATTTCGCGTCGTCATCTAGTTTGTCATCCCGGAATTTCGCGCAGCGAAATATCCGGGACCCACAACGGTAATGCAGGCGTTGCAAATCGCGGCCCTGGGCCCCGGCTCTCCGCGCTTTGCGCTGCGGCCGGGATGACAACAATTCACGCACTCCGGCCGGACGACACTCATGGGGCTTTCAGCCTGAAGCGCTGGATCTTGCCGGTCTGAGTCTTGGGCAGCGCCTCCACGAACTTGACCGAGCGCGGATATTTGTAGGGGGCGATGGTAGCCTTCACATGCTCCTGCAGGCGCTTGATGCAGGCCTCGTCACCGGTAATGCCTGGGCGCAGCACCACATGCGCCTCGACGATCTGTCCCCGCGCCTCGTCTGGCGCGCCGACCACGGCACATTCCGCCACCTCGGCATGGGCCAGGAGGGCGGCCTCCACCTCGGGGCCGGCGATGTTGTAGCCCGACGAGATGATCATGTCGTCGGCGCGCGCGGCGAAGTGGAACACGCCGTCCTTGTCGCGCACGAAGTCGTCGCCGGTGAGGTTCCAGCCGTCGCGCACGTATTTCGTCTGCCGCGCGTCGGCGAGATAGCGGCAGCCGGTCGGGCCGCGGACAGCGAGGTGACCGATGGTGCCGTCGGGCACGTCCCGCATGTCGTCGTCGACGATGCGAGCCTCGTATCCGGTCACCGGTTTTCCTGTGGCACCGGCGTGGGCGTCGGCGAGGCGGTTGGTGATGAATATGTGCAGCATCTCGGTGGCCCCGATGCCGTCGAGGATCGGCTTGCCGGTCCGCTTCGTCCAGTCGTTGAAAACCGGGGCGGGCAGGGTTTCTCCGGCCGACACCGCCATGCGCAGCGAAGAGAGATCGGCTCCGGCATCCATGGCCGTCATCATGGCGCGATAGGCCGTAGGCGAGGTGAAGCTGATGGTCGCCTTGTAGGTCTCGATGATGTCGATCATGTTGGCGGGTGATGCGTTCTCCAGCAGCGTCGCCGTGGCGCCGAAGCGCAGCGGGAACACCGCCAGCCCGCCGAGCCCGAACGTGAACGCGAGCGGCGGCGAGCCCACGAACACGTCGTCGGGTGTGACACCCAGCACCTCCCGGGCGTAGCCGTCGGCCATGATCAGCAGGTCGCGGTGAAAATGCATGGTCGCCTTGGGCTCGCCGGTCGTGCCCGACGTGAAGCCCAGCAGCGCCACGTCGTCGCGGCCTGTCTGCACGGCCTGGAACTTGACGGACTTGCTCAGCGCCACGCGGTCGAGCTCGGCGTCGTGGTTGGCGGTGCCGTCGAAGTTGATCACCTTCTTGAGGAAGCGGTTGCCCTTGGCGCAGGCGACCAGCTCGTCGGCCATGCGGCTGTCGCACAAGGCGAGACCGATTTCGGCCTTGTCGACGATCTTGGTGAGCTCGCCGGCGCGCAGCAGCGGCATCGTATTGACCGCGACCGCACCCGCCTTGGTGGCTGCGAGCCAGGCCGCCACCATCGCCGGATTGTTGCCGGAGCGGATCAGCACGCGGTGGCCGGGCCTGACGCCGAAGTCCTCGACCAGCGCATGGGCCAGCCGGTTCGACCAGTCGGCAAGCTCCTTGTACGTCCGGCGGCGGCCGTTGCCGATGAGGGCCGTGTTGTCGCCGAACCCCTTCTCGACCATGCGGTCGGTCAGCTCGACGGCCGCGTTGAGGTATTCGGGGTATTGGAACTCCGGGCGGTCGAGCAGCAGGTCGGGCCATTGCTCCGCCGGCGGTAGATTGTCGCGCGCGAAGGTGTCGATGTGGCCCGTGGGCCCGAGGGCGGCTGCACCCTTCGGGGCAGGCTGGCGCTGCGCGGTCGCATCGCGGCCAAACATCCTGCTGAACATATCGGCCTCCTCCTATCTCCCTCTCCTCGTTCTGAAGAAGAGGAGAGGGAATCCACCATCACTCCCGCGGCTTGGTCATCTGGAAGGTCAGGTGTGATCTCACGGTCGGCCACTCGGCCGCGATGATGCTGTAGACGCAGGTGTCGCGCAGGGTGCCGTCGGTGGCGAGCGAGTGGCTGCGCAGGATGCCGTCGAGCTTGGCGCCCAGACGCTCGATGCCGCGCCGGCTCGCGTGGTTGAAGAAGTGGGTGCGGAACTCCACGGCGATGCACTGCAGGCGTTCGAACGCGTGCGCCAGCAGCAGCATCTTGCAATGGGTGTTGAGATCGGTGCGCTGGACGCGCCTGCGGTACCAGGTCGAGCCGATCTCGAGCCGCTTGTTGACGGCATCGGCATTCATGTAGGTGGTCATGCCCACTGCCTGCCCCGTGGCCACCTCCACCACCGCGAACGGCAGCATTGATCCGGCCACCTGCAGGGCGAGACGGCGGTCGATATCGGCGCTCATCTTCTCTGGCGCGGGAACGGTCGTGTACCAGAGCCGCCAGAGCTCTCCATCCTTCACGGCTTCGACGAGATCGTCCTTGTGCGCATGCGCCAGCGGCTCCAGGCGGACGCGCGCGCTCTCCAGCGTCACCGGCTCGAGCCAGGTCATCGCAGCCCCCTGCTGCCATTGATGCTCATCGACAGGCGATCGAGCTGGTCCATCATGATCTGCGCGTTCCGG
>DATFCC010000117.1:0-3778 GCA_035253505.1 Hyphomicrobiaceae bacterium | reverse complement strand
CAAACTGCAAGTGCGCGATTCATATCCCCTTCTCCGTCGTCATTAGACTTTCTCGCGACTGCCGGTAGCCGTCGACAATCCGAAAGTGCACAAAGCACAGGCAATTCCAAGGCCTGCCTCGCTGCCTGTCAAACCGAACCTTGCACGGAATGTGCAGCGCAGCAATGGTCGCGAAGTGCCGCACTTGCCTCAGAGTTCGCGACCCGGATCGAAGATGGAGGCGACCTCCACATGCCGGGGATGATCGCGGCTCAGCCGCCCGGCCATGGCCAGCGCCTCCGGTGCGACGGCCACCAGCTCCGCCATGATATGGTCCGGCAGCCGCAGGCCGGCCATTCGCGCTGCACCTTCCGCGCGGGCGCGGACGGCGGGCTCTATCGCCGACGTATTTGGCTGCCAGGGCTTCGCCTCCAGCGGAGCCGGCCTGGCCCCGGACGCCAGCGACGGGCGCCGCTTGTAGAAGCCCGCCGCGCGCTCGAAGGCATGGCCCGCCCGCAAGACGCGGCCGTCGTCGAAAGGCCTGCCGGCAATTTGCATGCCGAGCGGGAGCCCGTCCGCGGAAAACCCGCAGGGCAGCGCCAGCGCGGGACCGCCGGTGCAGTTGAACGGCGAGGTGAAATTGGGCTTCGTCCAGAAGGAAAGCGTGTCGTGGCGATCGAGCCGGGGGGCGGCTCCGGAGTTGGCCGTCAGAAAGAGATCGTAACGGTCATAGAAGGGGCACATCTCCGCCAGGATGGCGCGCCGCTCGCGGCTGGCGCGCACGTAATCCTCGGCGGTGAAGAGACAGGCAGCGAGGCTGCGCGCGCGAAAGTCCTGGCCGAACTGCTCGGGCCGGGCAATGAGCTCGGGCAGGTGCAGGGAAAAGAGCTCGGATTCGGCCGCCACGATCTTCACGTCCGAATAGGACTGGAGCGGGCGCAGCCTGACGTCCTCGACGATCGCGCCCAGCTCGCGGAAAAGCGCGATGGCCTGCTCCAGTGCCGCCGCCAGCTCGGCAGACACGGCTAAGTCCTTCTCCCAGAAATGGCGCACGACGCCGATCCGCATCCCGTTCACCCCGAGGTCGAGGCCGGCGGTGTGGTCCGCTGGAGCGCGCCGTGATGATGCCGGGTCGGCCGGGTCATGGCCGGCAATGGCATTCAGGATCAGGGCGCAATCCTCGACCGTGCGAGCCATCGGCCCGCAGTGGTCGTAGGAGTACGAGTTGGGCAGAACGCCGGCGCGGCTGACGAGGCCGTAGGTCGGTTTCAGTCCGGCGATGCCGCACAGGCCGGCCGGCCCGCGGATGGAGCCGCCCGTGTCGGACCCGAGACTGGCCGGCACCAGCCCCGCGGCGATGGCCGCGCCCGACCCCGATGAGGATCCGCCGGTGAAATGCGCCGTATTCCAGGGATTGCGCGCCGGCGGCCATGGCAGATCGAAGGAGGGGCCGCCGTGGGCGAACTCGTGCGTGGCGAGCTTTCCCGTCAGGACGGCGCCGGCTGCGCGCAGCCTGGCGACGGCGGTCGAATCCTTCTGCGGCACGCGATCAATGCAGATGCGCGAGTGTCCCGAGGTGAGAACGCCGGCCGTGTCGTAGATGTCCTTCACGGCGAACGGGATGCCGTGCAGCGGCCCCCGCCAGTTGCCGCGCGCGATCTCGGCCTCCGCGGCCTGCGCCGCCTCCATTGCTGCCTGCGGCGTTCGCGTGATGAATGCGTCGAGCTGGGTATCCAACGTGTCAGTACGCCCCAGCAGGGCGCTTGTGTACTCGACCGGCGACAGCTTGCGCGTCCTGATGAGTTGCGCAGCCTCAGCGAGAGTGAGGTCGTGAAGCGCCGCATCGGCCATCGGATGCACCCTCGGTTGGCGGTGATCTAACCTAGCGTGAGCCGCGCCAGAGCCATAGGGTGCGCCGGTGCCAGCGCAACAGCCCCGCAGGCGCGGGCTGGCCTCCACGCTCCCGCTATGGGTACAAAGAGGCCGGATCACCGGGTCCGCGCACGATCGCGAGGAGCAATGACCGCACGACCCCTTGTTGCCGTGATCGGAACCGGCGGCACCATATCCTCGCTGGGCCGCAACAGCACGGACGTTCTCGACTATCCCGATTTCGGCACCAAGCTGGCGGTCGAGGAGGTCGTTTCGCGCTATCCGGAACTTGCGCAGCTCGCCGACATCCTGCCGGTACCCTTCAGTGCCGTCGGCAGCACGGCGATCGGCCCGGCCGAGTGGCTGGAGCTGGCAGGCATCGTCCATCGGCTGGCGGCGGAGCAGCCGGCCATCACCGGCTTCGTCATAACGCACGGCACCGCGACGCTGGAGGAGACCGCCTACTTCCTCCACCTGACGCTCAAGACCGACAAGCCGGTCGTGCTGGTCGGCGCCCAGCGGCCCGCCAGCGCGCTCAGCACCGACGCCGGCATGAACCTGCTCGGCGCCCTGCGCACCGCCTCATCGCCGGCCGCACGCGGGCTCGGCACGCTGGTCGTCCTCAACGACGAGATCCAGTCGGCCCGCGAGGTGACGAAAACGTCGACCTATCGGCTGCAGACCTTCCGCTCGCCTGATTTCGGCGTCCTCGGTCATGTCGACGGCGACGGCGTCCACCTCTATCGACGCCCGCTGCGACGACATGCACCCCACACCGAGTTCGAAACGGCCGGGTTGACGACACTGCCGCGCGTGGACATCGCCTACTCCTACGCCGGCAACGACGGGGTTGCGGTGGATGCGCTGGTCGCGGCCGGCACCCTTGGCATCGTCTCGGCCGGATTTGCGCCGGGCATTCCCGCGCCGCTCGAGCGCGCCGCGCTGGAACGCGCGAGCGATGCCGGCGTCGTCATCGTCCAGGCAAGCCGCGCCGGCAGCGGCCGCATAGCCTTGCGGCGCTACCTGGAGACGGCGGGCATGGTGGCGGCCGACAACCTCAATCCGCAGAAGGCACGCATCCTCCTCATGCTGGCTTTGACGCGCCGCAGAGACATCGCCGACATCCGGCGCATGTTTGCAACGTACTGACGGCCTCGCAAAGAGCGCACCGAAAGGCTACAGCGGCCGCGCGCCAAGCGCGTCCAGTGCTCAGGCGCCAACAGGCGGTTTTCGCCGTCATCCTCGGCCTCGTCGTGAAGATCCAACCATCCGCATACGCCGGAGCATGCCGTTCGATGGATGGTCGGGACAGGCCTGACCATGACGAACCGGCTAGCAACCGAAGACTTGCAGCACTAGCGTGTGGCGCGGAGCTCGCGCTTCATCAGCTTGCCATTGGCGTTGCGGGGCAGCGGCCGGTCGCAGACGGTGAACAGCTCGGGCACCTTGTAGTCGGCGAGCAGCCGCGCGCAATGTTGCCTGAGCAGGGCGGCATCGGCGTTGGCGCCGTCGCTCATCACGACGAATGCCTGCACGCGCTCGCCGAGCACGGGGCACGGCATCGCCACGGCTGCCGCCTCCACGACGCCGGGAAAGCCCATCAGCGCATTCTCCACCTCGACGGAGTAGACCTTGTAGCCGCCGCGATTGATCATGTCCTTCTTGCGGTCGAATACGCGCACGTATCCGTCCGCGTCCTTCGATCCGATGTCCCCGGATCGCCAGTAGCCGCCGACGAAGGACTGGGCAGTGGCAGCCGGATTGTCCCAATAGCCCGGCACCACCATGGGGCCGCCGAGCCACAACTCCCCCTCCTCGCCTGCCGGCACCTCTCGGCCCTCGTCATCCATCACGAGGATGTCGGCGCACGGCACGGCGCAGCCGACGCTGTCGGAGCGCGCCGCGGTCTCCGACGGCGGCATCATGG
>DATFCC010000116.1:0-4938 GCA_035253505.1 Hyphomicrobiaceae bacterium | reverse complement strand
CTCGCCACGCCCACGAACACCACAAGCCACTGACATAAGTAATAATTTTGCTCTTGCTCAACCTTCAAATCGCTGCCGGCGCGACATATGGCGCTGCGAAAAAATGACCATTCCCAAGCGTACATGAGGCGGAACGAGGGCGCCGCCGACGTGTAGGCTGAGTCGACCCGGGCGGTGTCGAAATCTCAGAACTGGTACCGCCGCAGGCCCCCGTCAACCGGGATGACCGTGCCGGTGATGTACCCGGCGAGCGGCGACACCAGAAAGCACACGAGGCCCGCCACGTCTTCGGGCTCGCCGTAACGGCCGACCGGAATCTCGTTCTCCGCCTGCCACTTGCGGTACTCGGGCGTGTAGTTGCGCCGGATCTGCTCGGAGTGGATGCGGCCCGGCGGAATCGAGTTGACGGTGATGCCGTGCCTGCCGACCTCGCGCGAAAGCCCCTTCGCCCAGGCGTGCATGGCCGCCTTGGCACAGAACGCACCGTTGAGGCCTTCGGGCTCCGACTTGCCAGTGATGTTGACGATGCGGCCCCACTTGGACGCCACCATCTGGTCGAGCAGGGCATGCGTGAGCTGCCGCTGGCGCGTGAAGTTGAGCGTCATGGCCTCATGCCACTGCTCTTCGCTGGCGTCGACCTTGAAGGCGCGGCTGCCGCCCGCATTGTTGACGAGGATATTGACGGAGCCGAGCCCCTCGAGCGCCGCTTGGGCGATGCGTGCGGGCGCACCTTCGGCCAGGAAATTCTCGGTGATCAGCAGGGGCTTAGGCCCGCCCGCCGCGGCGATCTCGCCGGACAGCTCCTCCAGCAGATTGCCCCGGCGCGCGACCGCCGCCAGCCGCACGCCCTCCCGCGCGAGCCCCAGCGCAATGCCGCGTCCGATGCCGATGCTGGCCCCCGTGACGAGCGCCGTCTTGCCCTTGAGTCCGAGTTCCATGACCTGCCTCTGCAATTGCGCGTGCCTGCTTTGTGCGCATCAAACCCGCGAAGATCAACCCTTGCCGGCCCGATGACGCTCACGCCGCCTGCCACGTCAGGAACGCGAGGAGTACCGCGCCGCCGGCCAGAACCAGCAGACCCCTGCGGCCGTTGACGAAGCTGTCCGGAAAAGGCTGCAGCAGCAGCGGCGCGAACAACAGCGCGGCGCCGCCGCCGATCACGATCGCATACCAAGGCAGCGCACCCCACGCGGCGGCGATCGCGGCTGCGGCGGCTGCAGCCGTCGCCATCAGTGTGCTCCACAGCACAATGGCACCCCCGCCCGCCCGCAGCGCGGGCGATCGGTGCTCTTTCGGGAAGTGGCCGCTGGCGGCAAGCGCATAGAGCGCCGCAAGCAGGAGACTTCCTGCCAGCAAGCCCAGAATGACCCAGTCGACCTCGGGCACCGATATCTCGCGCAGCAGCTTGACCTGCGATCGAACCGCTCTTTAGCATGCGCGAGATATATCACGCAGCCGGCGCCCCGCAGGGGGCGGGGAGGAAGGCATGGCGCAGCATTGGGGCAAGGGCGCTGCGGCTCCGGAAAAGCAGCGCGAGAAGCGTGCGATCACGGACAGGAAGTACCAGAGGTTCGCCGCGCTGGTGTGCAAGCGCCGCCTGATCTGATCCCGATCAACGATCGCCCCGATGCCGAACGTCGCCACAATAAAGACCGGGCGCGCCGAGGCCCTGCCGCAACGCGAAACGTTGACGGAGCAGGCCTATCGGCGCCTCGAGGAGCAAATCGTCACGCTGCAACTGAGGCCCGGCGAGTTCCTGTCGGAATACGCGCTGGCGGACGGACTGGGCCTCGGCCGGACTCCGATCCGCGAGGCACTGCAGAGGCTGGCGCGGGAAGGGCTGGTGACGATCCTGCCCCGCAAGGGCATCCTAGTGTCCGAGACCGATCCGCGCCGGCAGCTTCTGGTGCTGGAGGTGCGCCGCGAGCTCGAGTGCCTGTTGAGCCGCCTTGCCGCCCAGCGCGCCACCGATGAGCAGCGTGCCAGCCTGCGCGACATCGCCGACGGCATGGATCGCGCCGCGCGGAGCAACGACGACATGGCCTTCATGCGCCTCGATCGCGAGCTCAATCTTCTGCTGGCCGCCGCCGCCCACAACGAGTACGCGACGCGGGCGATGCGCTCCCTGTACGGTCACTCCCGCCGCTTCTGGTACCTGCACTACAAGGAGGCGGCCGACCTGCCGCTGTGCGCGCGGCTGCATGCGAGCCAGGCACGCGCCGTCGCCGAGGGCGACGTGAAGCGCGCGGCGAGCGCATCCGACCGCCTGATCGACTACACGGAAACCTTCACCAGGGCGACGGTCGCGCCATGAAGACCTACGAGGGCAAGCGCAGCATCGACGGGCTCCAGGTGACAGTCGATGGACGGCCGCTGCCGGAGCACTACGAGGTCAGGCAGTTCACCACCTGGGGCTTCGAATGGACCTACGAGGGGGCAAGCCCACAGCAGCTCGCGCTCGCCATCCTCTATGATCACCTGGGCGATAAGGAGCGTGCGACGCGCCTGTCGGAGCCCTTCATGCGCAAGGTCGTGGCCGATCTCGACAACGACTGGACACTTACCGGCGCGGACATCGACCGGGCCCTTGCCGCGATAGAAGGATAGCCGCGATGCGGCGGCGCAAGCCGTCCGCAACGGCCCGTTTACCTCACGCCAGCCCGTCGGCTTTCTCATACCGCGGGTTCAGGCCATGTGATACCTGACCCCGGCAAAAACGCCACCTGAAGAGGCGCAATGCCCACGGATACGGCAGAGCGGCTGGACGAGACCGCGCGCAGCGCCAGCGAGATACAAACGCTCGTTGCGGCGTCGTCGGCGCATCTCGTCAGCCACTTCTACATCATGGTGCTGCCGGTCTTGCTGCCGCTGCTCAAGGAACGGCTCGGCATCAGCTTCCTCGACCTCGGGCTGGCGCTCACCACCTTCAACGTCGTTACCGGACTGACCCAGGCACCGATGGGGTTTCTCGTGGACCGCGTCGGCGCTCGACCGGTGCTCGTCGCCGGACTGCTGCTGGGCGGCGCGGCCTTTCTGTCCCTCGGCTTCGCCCACTCCTATGCCTGGCTGCTGGTGGTGGCGCTGCTGGCGGGCCTCGCCAACTGCGTCTATCACCCCGCCGACTATGCGATGATTGCCGACGGCGTCTCCGACAACCGGATTGGGCGGGCGTTCTCGGTGCATACGTTCGCGGGCTTCCTGGGCGGCGCGATCGCACCGCCCATCCTGCTCACCCTGTCGGCCTACGGAGGGCTGCCGTCCGCCCTTGCATTCACCGGTCTCGCTGGATTGGCGACGGCGGCAGCCCTGGCGCTGATGCCGAGACAGAACCCGGCAACCCATCACGCACGCTCGCACCGGTCCCCGACCCGTGGCGGCGGGCCGAGCCTCGGCGCCATCCTCTCGCCCACCGTGTTGGGGCTCGTCGGGTTTTTCAGCCTGCTTTCGCTTTCGGGCAGCGCCATCAACAGCTTCTCGGTGGCTGCCCTGATGGCGACCCAGGGGGTCAGCTTCGCCTCGGCCAATGTCGCCCTCACGGCCTATCTCGCCGGCTCGGCAATCGGCGTCCTGGCCGGCGGCTCGCTTGCAGACCGCACACGCCGTCACGGCCGCTTTGCCGCCATCGGCTTCGCCCTGGCGGCCCTGATCATGCTGCCCGTGGCCACGCTGCAGCTTCCCCAGCCCCTGCTGGCCATTGCCATGGGCCTCTCGGGGCTGATCTTCGGCATGATGCAACCCGCGCGCGACATGCTGGTGCGGCGGGCTGCCCCGCCCGGCGCCATTGGCCGGGTCTTCGGCATCGTCACGACCGGCTTCAACATCGGCGGCATCGTCGGGCCGGTGCTGTTCGGCTGGATCATGGACCACGGCTCCCCCAGGTGGGTGCTCGGCGGCGCGGTGGTGTTCATGATGCTGACGGCGCTCTACGGCCTGTTCGAGGAGTGGCGCGAGGCCCGAAAGGGGGTGCCGCAGCCTTGCGCTCCCTGACGCGCTCTTGATGGTGCGTGAACGGCTTGCCTCTCGCGCCGCCGCGGCGCCTGACCTATAGGTAAGGGGCAAAAAAGCCGTGCGGCGCGCCCAGCGCCAATGGTCGACAAGGGAGGTCGTCCATGTTCACCCGCCGACTCCTGGCCCTGACAGGCGCATCCCTCGCAGCGCTTGCTGCCATGGCGCGCTTCGCCGTCTCCAGCGATACCAAACCGGACGCCGCCGGGCCTTTCGACGTCACCAAGACCGAGGAAGAGTGGAAACGGCAGCTTACGCCCGAACAGTTCTATGTACTGCGCAAGCACGGAACGGAGCGCGCGTTCTCCAGCCCTCTCGACAAGCAATATGCGGCCGGCACCTACGCCTGCGCCGGCTGCGAGCTGCCGCTGTTCTCCTCCACCACGAAGTTCAACAGCGGAACCGGCTGGCCGAGCTTCTACGCGCCCCTCGACAATGCCATCGGCACCACCACCGACCGCAGCTTCTTCATGGTGCGCACCGAGGTCCATTGCCGGCGCTGCGGCGGCCATCTGGGCCACGTCTTCGACGACGGCCCGAAGCCCACGGGCCTGCGCTACTGCATGAACGGAGTGGCGCTCAAGTTTTCACCGGGATCGTCCTCATCCTGAACGCGGCCGACGCCGCCGAGGGGAAACCATGCTCCACATCCACACACTCGCTCGCCGGCTCGCGCCATTGGTGCTGGCTGCCGGCATCGGCACCGCTGCGGCCCAGACGGCGCCCACGCCGAGGACCGACCCGGTTGCCGTCGCCACGTTTGCCGGCGGCTGCTTCTGGTGCGTCGAAGAGGCCTTCGAGAAGGTGCCGGGTGTCCTGCGCGCGGTGTCGGGCTACATCGGTGGCACGGTAGAGAAGCCCACCTATGAGCAGGTCTCCGCCAAGACTACGGGCCACTACGAGGCCGTGCAGGTGACCTACGACCCGCGAAAG
>DATFCC010000115.1:0-8697 GCA_035253505.1 Hyphomicrobiaceae bacterium | reverse complement strand
CCGTATTGCACCGCTTGATCCTGGCACGCGGCGCAATACGCTTCGCTATTGCGCCCTACGTCCCTCAGCTCTCTGCTGGGCTGCGGCCGGGATGAGAACGCATGAGCCGCCGGCGTGCACTCAGGTGCTGGCGAGCGCCAGCGGCCGCATCAGGCCCGAGCCGCCACCCGCCGCCTCGCGCACGCCGGCCCAGGCCATGGCCAGCTTGACGGCCAGAAGCAGGATCGGGTCGAGCTCACCCGCCGGCGGCGGTGGCGGCGCGGGCTCCCTGGCCGCGGGCGGGCGGTGAGCGTCGGCGGCGGCCTGGTAGGTCCCGTCCTTGATGGCCACGACCAGATCCTGCGTCGCACGCGACGGCTCCACGTCGTAGTCCTGGTCGAGGCGCTCCCACAGCCGCTTGTAGGCGCTGAGCGCGCCGCCGACGTTGCCCGCGGCGACGCAGGCGCGCATCACCGCCTGGCACGCGGTTTCGTGGGTGGGATCGAGGTCGAGAAGGCGGGCGGCGATGCGCCGGGCGCGGTCGGACTGGGGCACGGCCTCGTTCAGACCGGCCTCGAGCTTGCGGATCAGCGCCTGACGCACGTTCTCGCGCTTGATGGCAAGCCAGCTCCCGAACGCCGGATCGACATCGTCATAGCCACGCAGGAACGACTCGGCGAATGAACCGTCGCCGAAGAGCTGATGCTCAGGACCGCCGCGATCTACGTTCGCCATCAGCTCGTCGAGATCGGTCGTGAACAGAGCTTCGTTCAGACCGACGTACACCTTGTCGGCCACGATGCCCTGAACGCCCGCCTTGCCGAGGGCCTCGCGCAGGCAATGCAGGAGCTGGCGCAGCGAGGCCCGCGCCTTGCCGTCCTCGGTCTCGCTCCACAGCAGGCCGATCAACCGCTCGCGCGTCTCCTTCATGCCGGGGGTCAGCACCAGGTAGGCGATGAGCGCGCGCGCCTTGCAGCTGCTGAGGGCCAGCTTGCCGCCGCCGGCCTCGAGACCGAAGCCGTCGAGCAGCGAGACGCGTATGCCGTGCCGGCTCCGTGCCGGGGGGCTCGTACGCCGGGCCGGCAGATGAGGCGTCACTCGGGGCAGGGCCAGTGCATCGTCCTGCATCGTGTCCTCGCTATGTTATCGGCCATCGGTGATGGCGCAGCGTTCAACATGCTGCGAGGTTGGACCCGGCGAGGCGCAGGGAAAATGTCCTGCAACGGACCGCCACTGCTACCAGGCAGCCCAAACCTATCAGGTCACTGTCAACTTCTTTCAACTTCAGCCAGATCATGTCAGAATGGAGCGAAATTTTGCACGGTGGACGCCGCGCCCGCGGCCAAAGGGCCGCGGTGCGTGCGGGATAACGGATGACGCATGACGATCAGCCTGAGCGGGCGTCAGAGGGAGCGTTTCAGGATCGACCTGCAGGCGCATCGGCAGTCGTTTTCCCTCAACGACGCCGAGTACGCCGACCAGGTGCTCAAGGTGTCCCTCAACACCTACAAGAAGTGTGTGCAGCCGAACGGCCGCGGGCCGCTCGCGCTCAAGCGCCACACGTTCGTGAGCATCTTCACGAACACGGCGCTCGATCCCAAGACCTATGGGCTGTCCGTCGCCGTACCGAGCCAGGTGTCGCCCTTCGGCGGCTATCAGAAGGCCGAGTTCGGCCACCTGTGCGGGCGGTTTTTCCTTTATCGGCGCTCGTTTCTGACGGCGCGCAACATCACGCGCAGCATCCTCGAGATCAGGCCGAGCGAGAGCCAGGAATGTCTCGCCTTCAACGAGTTGCACTACTACACGGCCGAGGTGGGAGTGCGCGAGGAGATCCGCTACCACGGCGATGTCTACATCAACCAGGAGCGGACCATCCTGAGCCTGCCGGCCTTCTGGCAGGGCCAGGTGCGGCTGACACTGCTGCAGCCGGAACGGTCCGGCACCAGGGGCAAGGTCAAGATGCGCGGCGCCGTGCTGGCCTTCGGCAACCCCAAGGGCTACTGGCAGCCGACGGTGTCGTGCATCTTCGTCGATGGGCCGATGCCGGCGAAGGCGGGCGACCCGAGGGACCTGTGCACGACGCTGGAGGACGGCACACCCGAGCATGCGGAGATCTCCGCCGAGCTTGCGCGCATCGAGGAGCACGCTACGATCATGACGCCCCTAATGTGGGCGAGGCTCTCGGCCAAGGCGGCCGTTGCATAGCGATGAGGCGATGCAGGACAAGCCCCGGATCGCCGTCATTCTCGATGAGAACACGAGCGGCGATGCCAGCCGCTACGAGGCCGCAAAAGGCTACTTCACCGCTATCCGCGACGCCGGTGGGCTGCCGTTCGGCATTCCCTATCTGCCGGAAATCGTGAATGCGGCGGTGGACGACTTCGACGGCCTGCTGTGTGCCGGCGGCCGCTTCGCCTATCCCGCGGGCTGGTACGTCGACGGGGCCTCCAAGGCGCCGGCGTCGGAGCGATTCGAGGTCGAGCGCGCGATCGTGGAGAAATACCTGGAGCGCGACAAGCCTATCCTCGGCATCTGCGCTGGCATGCAGCTTCTGGCTGGCTTGAGCGGCTGCCGCCTTTTCAGCGACGTGCAGGCCTCCGCGCCGACGGCGCTGGAGCACGATAGCCCGGGCGCGCTGCACGAGGTCGACCTCGTCGCCACGACCAAGCTGGCTGCGTTCGTCGCGGCGGGCAGGCTGCTCGTCAACTCCTCGCACCGCGAGGCGGTGGCGGAGCTTTCGGATGGCGTCGTCGTCAGCGCGCGGTCCAGCGACGGCGTGATCGAGGCGATCGAGCTGCCATCCCGCACGTTTGCCGTCGGCCTGCAGTGGCACCAGGAGCGCTTCGCCGGCACCGGTCACGCGGGGAACCGCATCTTCGACGCACTGGTGGCGGCGTGCCGCCGCCCTGCGCGGCACACGCGGTAGCGCGCATTATGTGATTGGAAGAGACGAGAGAGCGCGTGCCACCGCGAAACTGTGGGGAGGTCGCCACGGTGGTCCGCCGGACGATGCATGCGCTCGCCCGGTCGGTGCGGTTCCGGACGAGCCGTGCTTGACGCGCGCAAACGAGCGTCCAGGGGGAGCGCGAGCACCCGCACCTACCCCGCTTCCCCCATTTGCCGGATTGTGAAAAGGGGAAAAGGGAGCGTGCCCATGGCCGGTCGGGCTGTTTCCGAAGGCACGCTCCCAGGCCGATGCGCGACGTGCCAGTCGCGCGCGGCTGCAGAAAGTCTGCGCAGCCAACTGTGACGAGAATGCGCGCCCGCCCACTATCCAAAGGGCGTAGGCACGTTCGCTCATCGGGCCGCTCGCCGCGATCGCGCCGATCGAACCAAAACCGCTGCGCGCGCGTTTTCCTGCGCCTGTCACCTGGTGTGGCGAGCAAGTGGGAGCACGGGCGATGCGGGTCGTGGCGTGCTCCCACTCATTTGCATGTCGGCCCTTGCGCGCGCGAATGGGCTTTGCAACGAGCGCGCCGTTGCCGTTGGTGCGTGCAGGCAGCGCCAATTTGGGAGCGGCGAGGCAAACCACGAACGTCATTGCGAAGGCGGGAAGCCAGTGCCCGATCGGCAAGGGTACCTTTGTGGCGATGCGATCGCGAAGGCACGCTTCAAACTTGTCTGCGTCCCTGCGTCGCGAGAAAGACACGGGCTAGCAAAAAGGACCCCTCCACCCGCGGCGTCAGGCACCGCCGGCAGCCACAAGCACGTGGCGTGGGTGCCGCCTTGGCGCGCATGACTCCGGTTAGGGCGCGAACGTCCCGCGGAGGGTGAGACGAGGTCGTCAGCCTCCACAGCAAAGAGGAGAGCGCCGGGCGACGACGCTCTCCTCCCGCCCAAAGGCGGGACCGCCTTGCGGTGCGGGGTGGCAAGGCAGTCGTCGCACAACGGCGCAGGTGACGGTTTATTGCGAGCGGCGCCGCGGTCCTTGTGGAAAACTCCTTTGGGAACAAGGGTCCGAGCTACAACGCGGAATAAGCCCGGGCGGCCGTTCGTTGTCGGCGCATCGTCAACCAACGTAGGGTAGCGCATGAGTGAAGGGGGCAGGGGTGTTTCCGCTCCCCGCGGGGCTCTCCTGCCTCTTTGTGGCCGCCTCACGATCGCCAGTCGCCCGTGGCGATACCGGCCCGCTCATGCCGTCGACGTCAAGCCAGCAGCGACTTCGCCAGCATCACGTGGATGCCCTTGGAGCCGTTGACGGTCTGCGTCACGCGCAGATCGGCGGCAAGGCTGCACAGGGTGTAGGCGTCCTCGCGCGACAGGTTGGTGCGCTCGCAGATGAACGCGATCATGTCGCGCAACGCGATGACCGTGCACTGGTCGAGGTCGGGATCCATGCCCATCGTGATGTAGTGCGTGGGGGTCTCGGCGCGCGGGTAGGTGAAGGACAGGTCGCTGCGCACCCGGAACTCGAAGGTGCCCTGCAGCGCCGTCTCGATGGCGGTCACGCACACCTCTCCGTCGCCCTGCGCACCGTGCCCGTCGCCGCAGGAGAAGAGGCCGCCGTCGGCGAAGATCGGCAGGTACACGGTAGCGCCTGCAACCAGCTCCTTGTTGTCGAGGTTGCCGCCGTGCGCGCGCGGCACGATCGAGCTGATGCGACCCCAGGCCTGCGGCGGCGCCACCGCGAGGATGCCGAAGAACGGCGCCAGCGGCAGCTCGAGACCCCACGGCAGGCGCCCGACCATGCGCTTCTCGTCGAGCGGAATATGGATGAGCCGCGTCTCGTGGAAGTCGTCCTGCAGCGTGCCGGCGAGCGGCCGGATCAGGTTGAAGCCCCAGTCCTGGCGCAGCTTCACATCGAGGATGCGCACCTCCAGCACCTGCCCGCGCTTCGCGCCGCGGACCGCGATGGGCCCCGTCAGGATGTGCGGGCCGCCGGCAAAACGCTCGGCACGCGCGTGCACCTCGGCGAGCTCCGGCGGCACGTGGAAGCCCGCCTTGGGAACGACCTCCGGCGCGCCGCTCAGCGTGTCGACGGTGACCACGTCGCCGCTGTCGATGGTGAGCACCGGCTTGCGGGCCGCATCGAAGAAGCCCCAGTGGCAGGTTTCAGCACTGGCCTTGAGATGGTGACGCTGCATTCAGCTCTACCCCCGATAATGCTCGCCCGAGCCCGATGGCGCGTGGACGGTTATTCCAGCGGCGGCCGCCGGCTGATCCATTGGGCCGCCGCCTCGTAGGCCGCGCCGATCCGCAGCACCGTTGGCTCGTCGAAGGCGCGGCCGACGATCTGCATGCCGAGCGGCAGGCCAGACTTGGAGAAACCCGTCGGCACCGCGAGCGTCGGGTTGCCCGTGACGTTGAACGGCATGGTCTGCAGCGTCATCTTGACCGGCACGTCGGCGGGGAACGCGTCGATGCGGGGCGCAGGCGACAAGCCGTTCGCCGTCACGATCGCGTCGAAGTTGCCGAGCACGCCGGTGTTCACCACCTCCGACAGCTCGCGGCGCAGGCGCAGCGCCTGGGTGAGGTCCGCGGCCGAGAGCCCCGCGCCGAGGATCATGCGCTGATAGGTATAGCGTGCGTAGTCGAGCGGGCGGGTCAGCAGATCGTTCTCGTGGATGGCGTAGGCTTCGGCCGTGAGGATGACGCGCCCGCACGCGTTGAAGAGCTCGAAGTCCGGCAGAACGATCTCCTCGACCTTGGCGCCGAGATTGCCCAGCACCCCGACGGCGGCATCGAGGGAGGCGAGCACCTCGGGCGTCAGGTCTTCCTGGGTGGCGAAGAAGGCGCGCGGATAGGCGAGCTTGAGGCCTGACAGGTCGCGTCCCAGGTCGCTGGCGAAGTCCGGCACGGGCAGGTCGGCGCTCGCCGGATCGAGCGGGTCGTGGCCGGCGATGACCTGCATGGTGAGCGCGGCGTCCTCCACGGTCCAGGTCAGGGGCCCGCAATGGTCGAGGGTATAGGAAAGCGGAAATACGCCGCGCCGCGAGACCCGGCCGTAGGTGGGCTTGAGACCGACGGTTCCGCAATAGAAGGCCGGGCCGCGGATCGAGCCGCCGGTGTCGGAGCCCATCGCCGTGCGCACGAGCCCGGAGGCCACCGCCGCACCCGAGCCCGAGGAGGAGCCGCCGGTGAAGTGATCGAGGTGCCACGGGTTGCGCGCCGGGGGGAACGGGAGATCGAAGCTCGGGCCGCCAAGCGCGAACTCGTGCGTGGCGAGCTTCCCGAGCAGCACCGCCCCGCCGGCCTTGAACCTCGCCTCCACGGCGCTGTCGTCGTTGGGCACGTTGTCGATGAGCAGCTTGGAGTGGCAGGTGGTGCGGATGCCGGCGGTGCCGTAGATGTCCTTGAGCGCGTAGGGAATGCCATGCATCGGCCCCTTGTCGATACCCGACCTCAGCTCCCGGTCGGCGCGCTCGGCGTCGGCCAGCGCCCTCTCCTTGGTGAGGAGAACGAACGAATGGAGTCGGCCATCGAGCGCGGCGATGCGCGCCAGGCTGTGCTGCGTCAAGGCCATCGAGGAGAGCGCGCCCGAGCGCAGGCGGCGGCCGGCCTCCGCGATCGACAGCTCGTGCAAGGGCGTCGGTGCGCTCATGAGCGCTTGCTCCGCGCGAAGCCGGTGAGGCTGTAGGTGTTCGACGGCTCGGCGGCGGCCGACCGGGGCTGGCGCAGCAGCGCCGTCATGCGCTTCATGTCGCGGTAGCCGGCCAGAACGCCGGCCCTGCGGTCCGGCGGTATCGCGGCGCCGGCTTTCAGCATCGTCGCGTCGAACTCGCGTTCGAGGGCCGCATCGTCTTCCGCGCTCATGGGCTGCGCTCCGTCGTCGGGAGGACTGACAAGGCACGGAGCAACCGCACTGGGCGCGCTCCGTGCGCGGCAAACTCTAGTCGGCGCGCGCGGCTGCGGCAATCGCTGCTGCTGGGCGGTGCTCTGCCCCGGGAGCGCGGCATTCCATGCCGGGCGCCGCACCGCCAGACGTGGCAATCGACAGCAATGATGGTGCGGGCGCGACTGCCGCCTGCCAAATCGATGCGAGGCCTCCGGGGGAGGCCTCTGGAAGCTCCGGACAAGGCCATGGAGCACGAACACACGTCGGTTCTTGCATACGGCCGCGACTTCCATCTCGGCCCACAAAGGCCGCGTGCCGATCACGACGATCGCGCTGTCGGTCGGACGCTTCTCCACCACGTGACACTTCTTGTCCGAACCACGAACGATGAAGACGGCTGCCGCAGAGATTGCGCCGCTGCCTGCAACCTTGTCTGCACGCGGTCGCCTGGCCGGGCAAGAAAATGGCCCCCGCGGGGGCCATGAGGTGGGACGGCACTTTGTGCCATCAGTACCAATGCCGGTGGTGCCAGTGGCGGTGTCGCGGCCCGAAGTAGAACGAGAAGCCGGGCCGATAGCCGTAGTAATGCCGGTAGGGATAGTAGCCGTAGTAGTGCCGGCGGTAGTACGCGCGGCGGCAATGCCGATGCCCGTGGTGCCACCAGCAACGGCGCCGGTAGTGGGCCTGCTCGACCGCACTCGTGTCCTTGGCTATGCCTTGAAGGTTGGCGGCCGGCGCGGCCGTGGCCGGCGCCGCGAAAAGGCTGACGGCGAGAGCGGCGCCGGCCAGCGAAAGAGACTTGCCGATCATGGGGAATCCCTTCGTCTTGTTTTTCCCGACGTGATTGGAATTAGAACGCCTGCAGACGGCGTCGAGTTCCTGCATTTCCGGTGCCTTGCCGTGCACTGCGAAAGGGACGGGTCCGGCATCTCGCGAGCGAGAATCGTAGGGCGCAATAGCGAATGCGTATTGCGCCGCTGCAGCCAGCCAACGGTGCAATACGGCTTCGCCTATTGCACCCTACGAGGAACGAGCGCGCCCAATTGCGCGCCCGAAAGTGATAATAAAGGGAGGGGCGCATCCCTTTGGCAGGAAAGCGCAGCAAGCACTCATTGGCCGGCGTGAGCGATGATGGCAGGAGGAAGTCGATGGATCTCAAGGGCGCGGTGGCATTGGTGACGGGCGGGAACGGCGGGCTCGGGCAGCGCATCTGCCACGCCCTGGCGAAGGAGGGCGCGCACATCGCCATCATGTATGCGCAGAGCCGCGAGCAGGCCGAGGGCGTCGCCCGCGATCTTGCCTCGCGCCATCAGATCAATGCGGCCGCCTTCGCCTGCGACATCACCGACGGCGCCGCCGTGACGAGGCTCGCCGGCGACGTGGCCAGGCGCTTCGGCCGCATCGACATCCTCGTCAACGATGCGGCCTTCAACAAGTCGATCCCGTTTCCCGATCTCGACAATCTCACCGAGGAGGTGTGGGAGAAGATCATGGCCGTCAACCTGACCGGGCCGATGCGGCTCATCAGGGCGGTGGCGCCGATGATGAAGGCGCAAGGCCGGGGGCGCATCGTCAACATCGCCTCCGTGGCCGGGCTCGCGCCGACCGGCTCCTCCATCGCCTACGCGGTGTCGAAGGCGGGGCTTATCCATCTCACGCGCTGCATGGCGGTGGCGCTGGCGCCCGAGACGCTCGTCAACTGCGTGGCGCCGGGGCTCCTGGAGGGCACGCGGGCAACGGCCAACCTGCGGGCCGAGCAGATCGAGCGCGCCTCCGCAGGCTCCCTCCTGAAGAAGGCGGCCGACAAGGACGACTGCGCCGAGATGGTGGTGGCGATGTGCCGCACCGGGACCATGACCGGGCAGACGGTGGTCATCGACGCCGGACGCGTGTTCCATTGAAGGACGCTTCGGGCTGAGCGACGCGCGCCGCCACCGCCGCGC
>DATFCC010000114.1:0-8572 GCA_035253505.1 Hyphomicrobiaceae bacterium | reverse complement strand
AGCCGAGGAGATGATCGCCGCCCGCCCGACTCGCCTCGAGCTGCGCGCCTTCGATGACCTCGGCCATCGCAAGATTCTCTACGCGCCGCCCGCGGTGAGAGCCGCCACCGCATTCCTCCTGCGCGAGCAGGCGGCACTGATGGCCACCGAGGATCGATCGGGAACGGCCTGACCGCGTGCCGGCGGCGCGTCAGGCAGGCGGTTTCGGCAGTTCGAGGAGCTCAATGCGGACCTCATCGGGCACGCCGAGAAAGGCGAACCGGACGCCGTTGGGGGCCTGCACCGGGCCCTCTTGAAGCTTGGCGCCGAGGTCGACGAGGCGGGCGATGTCGGCCGTGATGTCCGTGGTTTCGATGGCGAAATGCTCCAGGCCGAGGTGGGCCGACGCGTTGCCCGGGCCCAGCGTTTCGCCGGTTCGGGCGTTGGAAATGCTGACTGTCATGCCGCCATCTTCGGTCTGGCAGCGTATGAAGCGGTCACCGAACACGCGCGTTTCGTCGCTGACGATCCTGAACGCGAAAGCGCGCACCCACCACTCGGCGGACTTGCGCGGGTCGTGCGCCTTGATGTGCACGTGATTGATGCGATAGGGCATGGGACCTCGCTCGGCTCGATGTCGTGGTGCCGCGATCCGTGTTTGCCTCGATCCGGCACTCCATCACCACTCGGTCTGCTCTTGCCGCCGACCGACCCCGCGGCAATTGCCACGGCCGTCCGCCGGTTACAAGTCTATGCCGCGCTTCTTCAGCTCGCGGCGCGCTTCCTCTTCGATCTCGCGGCCGATCTGCGCTCCCCAGCGCTGGCCGAGCATCATCGACTGGCGCATGATATCGGGCTGGGCCGACACGAACCTGATGCCGGCCGGGGACGTGTAGAAAGCAACGATCGCTGCAAGGTCGTCCAAGGTCAGGCGCTCGGCGTAGACGACGGCGATCTGGTCGATCAGCTCGCCCTTGCGGTCGATGAAGCGGGTGTTGAGCTGGGCGAATACCTGCCGGATTTCCTCCGCCCTGTCGGGTGCGACCGAGACAAAGCTCTGGGTGAGCTGGCGTATGAGGAGCGGCATCATCTCGTCGAACTGCTTGGCGACCCCGGCCACATCCATCAGGTTCTTGGCGGCTGCGAGCCGCGCGGCATCGGGGGTCTGCGCACGCGTCGTTGGGGGCGCTGCCAGCGACAGGAGGATCACGATAGCGATTGCGGCTGGGCGATGGGACATGCCTCGATCCTTCCGATGACCGCACGCCGCCGGCGTCAGCTCTCGCGTGTGGTAAGGTCCCGCTCCATGACGGCGACGCCCTCCGGGCCGGCGACGATCGCCACGTCGGCGATGCCGAGGAAAAGGCCGTTCTCGACCACGCCGGGCACGCGTTTCAGGGCCTGGTCGAGGGCTTCGGGATTGCCGATGCGCGCGAATGCGCAGTCGAACACCACGTTGCCGCTGTCGGTCAGGAACGGGGCGCCGTCCTTGCCGGCTCGCAACGTGATCTCACCGGTGCAACCGGCATCGCTCGTCACCGCCTCGATCAGGGTGCGCGTTGCGGTCAGGCCGAAGCGGACCGCCTCGACAGGCAGGGGAAACCTGCCCAGCACCTCGACGCGCTTGGAAGCGTCGGCGATGACGATCATCCGCTCCGAGGCCATCGCCACGATCTTCTCGCGCAGGAGCGCGCCGCCGCCGCCCTTGATGAGGCGCAGGTCGGAGTCGAGCTCGTCGGCGCCATCGACGGTGAGATCCAGGAAAGGCACCTCGTCCAGCGTCGTGAGCGCGATACCGAGGCGCTCGGCCTGAATGCGCGTCGCCTCGGAGGTCGGCACGCACCTCAGGCTCAATCCCTCCCTGACGCGCCGGCCGACGAGGTCGACGAATCTGGCAGCCGTCGATCCCGTCCCAAGGCCCAGCAGCATGCCGTCCTCGACGTAGGCGAGCGCGTGCTCGGCGGCCTGCTGCTTCCACTGATCGGCGGGGCCGGGAACGTTCATGGGCGGCGGCCGCCCTTCACCCCGACTCTCTCCCCGCGCTGATGGCGTGCGCGCCAATGTGGGCGATGCGCGGGGAGAGGGTGCGCGGGCGTCCTCATAGGCCGCCCATCAACATGTACTTGATCTCGAGGAACTCCTCGACGCCGTGGGTCGAGCCCTCGCGGCCGAGCCCCGACTGCTTGTAGCCGCCGAAGGGCGCCACCTCGCTGGAGATGATGCCCTCGTTGATGCCGATGATGCCGCACTCCAGCGCCTCGCCCACGCGCCACACCCGGCCGATGTCGCGGGAGTAGAAGTAGGCGGCCAAACCGAACGGGGTGTCGTTGGCCATGCCGATCACCTCCTCCTCGGTCTTGAACTTGAAGAGAGGGGCGACCGGGCCGAAGGTCTCCTCGCGCGCGACCATCATCTCCTGGGTGACGTCGGCGAGGATGGTCGGCTCGTAGAAGTTGCCGCCGCGGCCGTGGCGCTTGCCGCCGATCACCACGCGCGCACCGTGCTTGAGCGCGTCGGCCACGTGCTCCTCGACTTTCTCGACGGCGGCCTTGTTGATGAGTGGCCCGGTGGTAACGCCCTCCTCGGTACCGGCACCGATCTTCATCTTCCTCACCTCGGCGGCGAGCTTCTCGGCGAATTTGTCGTAGACGCCGGCCTGCACGTAGATGCGGTTGGCGCATACGCACGTCTGGCCGGCGTTGCGGTACTTGGATGCCATCGCCCCGGCGACCGCCTTGTCGAGGTCGGCGTCGTCGAAGACGATGAAGGGGGCGTTGCCACCGAGCTCCAGGCCGAGCTTCTTGATGGTGGGGGCGCACTGTTCCATCAGCTTGGCGCCGATCTCGGTGGAGCCGGTGAAGGTGAGCATGCGCACCAGCGGGCTCGAGGTGAGCTCCTTGCCGATGGCGCTGGCCTTGCCCGTGATGACATTAAAGACGCCTTTGGGCATGCCGGCACGTTCGGCCAGCACGGCAAGGGCAAGCGCTGTGAGGGGCGTCTCCGAGGCCGGCTTGCACACCACCGTGCAGCCGACAGCGATCGCGGGCGCCACCTTGCGCGTGATCATGGCCGCCGGGAAGTTCCACGGCGTGATCGCCGCCACCACGCCGACGGGCTGCTTGATACAGACGATGCGGGCATCCGCCTTGAAGGTGGGGATGGTCTCGCCGTTGATGCGCTTGGCTTCCTCGGCGAAGAATTCGACGAAACCCGCGGCGTAGAGGATTTCACCCTTGGCCTCGGCCAACGGCTTGCCTTGCTCGCTGGTGAGGAGCAGGGCCAGCTCGTCCGCGTATTCCACCATCAGGTCGAACCACTTGCGCACGATCTTGGAGCGATCCTTGGCGAGCAGCTTGGCCCAGGCCGGCTGTGCGCGGTCAGCGGCCGCGATGGCGGCACGCGTCTCGGCTTCGCCGAAGCTCGGCACCTTGGCGATCACGTCGCCGGTCGCCTTGTTGGTGACGGGCAGGGACGGCTCTCCGGTCCATTGGCCGTCGACGTAGCATTGGGTGCGGATCAGACTGATGGTGGGCTTGTCCATGAACGCCTCCACACATTGGGGCCCTGAGCGGGCGCTGGAGCATCTGTTGCCTGTCTAGGCTCGTCACGGCACTCAATCAAGCCGCCTCATGACTGGCGAACGGCGGCATGGGTGCCATCCCTCGTCCTTTCCGCGCGACCGGCAGGTGACAGCCGCCGCGAAGGCGCATAGCTTGCGGCGCCCAGCAGCCAAGCGGAGCGGACGTGGCTCTCGACCTCCACGGCACCACCATCGTTTTCGATCTCGACGGCACGCTCGTCGATACGGCGCCCGATCTGACAGCGGCGACCAATCATGCCCTGAACCTGGTCGATCTGCCGCCGATCACCATCGAGGAGCTGCATCCGTTCATCGGGCACGGCTCCAAGGCCATGATCGATGCCGGCCTGCGCCTCCACGGCCGCGTGCTGACGGGGGAGGAGCTGGCGCGGCTGCACGACCAGTTCCTCGCCTATTATGCCGACAACGTTGCCGTCGGCAGCCGGCCCTTCGAGGGCGTGCCGGAACTGCTCGACGATCTTCTGGCGGCGGGGGCGCGCCTGGCAGTATGCACCAACAAGGTGGAGCATCTGTCCAAGCTGCTGTTGCGCGCCTTGGCGCTGGAGGGCAGATTTGCGGCCATCGCCGGCCGCGATACGTTCGCCGTGTTCAAGCCGGCGCCGGGCCACCTTCTCAAGACGATCGAAAGTGCGGGCGGGCGCTCCAATCGCGCCGTGATGGTCGGCGACAGCGAGGTGGACATCGCCACCGCCGCCGCCGCCGAGGTGCCCTCGATCGGCGTCACCTTCGGCTATACGCCGCGTCCCGTCGCGGAGTTCGGGCCTGATGCTGTGATCGAGCACTACCGCGAGTTTCCCGCTGCGCTCCAGAAGGTCCTGCGCTAGCTGCCGCGGTCGGCGGGGCAGCGGCAACGGAACCTGTCGCCCGGCGGCGTGCCTCCGCCAGATGCGCCGGTCTGGATGTGCGGAAACTGGAACCGACCTCGCCGATCCTGGTCACGGCACCCGGAGGCGGGGGAGGTGCAGCGGCTGCGTGCCCCCGGCGCCCGCTTCAAAGCGGAAAAATGATGCAAGTGGTGGTGGCATGTGCCAGCAGCGTGCCGGAGGCATCGACGATTCGGCCTTCAGCCGTGGCGGAGCGCCGGCCCACATGCAGGGTACGCCCGTCGGCAGTGACGAGCCCCGACTTGTCCGTGATCGGCCGCACCATGTTCACCTTGATTTCCAGGGTGGTGTAGCCGGTGCCGGCCTCCAGGTGCGTCTGCACCGCGCAGCTCATGCAGGAATCCAGCAGCGTCGCAGCCACGCCGCCGTGCACCGTGCCGATGGGATTGTAGTGCCTGAACTGCGGGGTCATGGTGAAGCGGGCAAAGCCCGGCGCAACCTCGGTGATCGCAAAGCCGAGGGTCTCCGTGATGGGCGGGCGCGGCAGCCGCCCGTCGATAATGCGCTGCAGATATTCGATACCGCTCAGGGATTTCAAGGTGTCCAGCGGCGGCACGCCGACGTTGCGGGCAGCCTCGTTCATTGGCCGTCTCCTGGATGTTCGCGACGGCGCCTCTCGATGCTGCGCCTAACCGCGATTGGATGCGTCGGTCTTCTGCCCATCGCGCGCCGACCGGTCCAGGGCGAAATCGAGGGGCAGCGCGGTGGTGTACTTGATCTGCTCCATGGCGAAGGCGGACGACACCTTGGAGATCTCGATGCGCGAGATGAGCTTCTTGTAGAAGGAATCATAGGCGGCGATGTCGGGCACGACCACGCGCAGCAGATAGTCGACCTCCCCGCTCATCCGGTAGAACTCCACCACTTCCGGAAAATCGATGACCGCTGCATGGAACTTCTCGAGCCAGGCCAACGAGTGCTGGTCGGTCTTGATGGAGACGAACACCGTCACGCCGGCGTTGATCCGCGCGGGGTCCAGGATCGCCACCCGGCGTTGCACGACGCCCGCCTCCTCGAGTTTCTGGATCCGGCGCCAGCAGGGCGTGGTCGACAGGCCGACCTCCTTGCCGATGTCGGCGACCGAGCGCGTGGAGTCTTTCTGAAGGAGGCGGAGTATCTTGACGTCCATCTCGTCGAGCATGAAGGGCACCAGTAAGCGACGGTTCCGGGCGCGCTTTCGGAACTTTGTTCCGCATGCCACCCGATGGTTGGCTATCTTAGGGAAAATATTCCGTCAAGCGCCATTATTCGGCGGGATTTTTTCGCGTGCCGTTGTAGAATTCTATGCCAACGACCACCGGAAGCGAGTGTCTGCTTGAACCAGGTTCGGCCCATCACCCCCCGATTTGCCGTCACCGGCGTCCTGCGCCTCGACGATTTTGGTGACATTGCCGCCGCCGGCTTCAAATCGGTTCTCTCCAACCTGCCGGACGGCGAGTCACCGGCCTACCCGGCCAGCACACAGGAGGCGGAGGCGGCCGCCCGCGCGGGCCTCGCCTTTCGTCACCTGCCGGCAAGAAAGGCTGATCTGTTCACGGCCGGCCTGCTGGACGCCATCGAGGCTGCGCTGCGCGAGCTTCCGGGCCCGGTGTTGGCCCATTGTGCGTCGGGGCAGAGGTCGGCCCTGGCATGGGCGGCGGCGGCTGCCCGGCTGCAGCCAGCAACCGAGGTCATGGCCACGATGCAGCGTGCGGGGTTCGATCTGAGCGCGATCCAAGACGAACTGGAGGCGCTGCGCGATCCAACTCGTACCGATGCCATCCCGCCGGGGCTTGATGCAGGGGAAGGCAGAGGTTCCTAAACGGCCGCCTGCACTATCGGGGCTGCACGCCGCTCGCTGCCCGCCGCCTGCGCAATGTCCGCCGGCAAGTCCATGGACCGATGCCTGCGGCATATCCGGCATGCGCGGCACCGCTCGCAATGACAGAGCGCCGGCCAATCCGCTACACAGCAGGTCCAGAAGCCTATGGAGGAACGTTCATGCTGCCCCTGTCCGGCGTGAAGGTGGTGGAGTTCGCCAACAATATTGCGGGGCCCTATGCCGGCTACATCCTGTCGATGCTGGGCGCGGACGTTCTGAAGATCGAGAGGCCCGAGGGGGGCGACGACGCTCGCGCCTGGGGTCCGCCCTTCTGGAAGGACACGTCCGCGACGTTCCAGTGCCTGAACGTCAACAAGCAGGGCATCACGCTCGACCTCAAGTCGGCCGAGGATATTGCCTGGGTGAGCGACTACATCGAAAGCTGTGACGTGCTCATTCACAACCTGCGTCCCGGCGTCATGGAAGGACTGGGGCTCGGCAGCGCCCCGCTGCGCGAACGCAACCCTCGTCTCGTCTATTGCTCCCTGTCGGCATTCGGCCCCAAGGGGCCGATGCAGAAGCACGGCGGGTACGAGCCCATGGTGCAGGCCTTCTCGGGCCTGTTCTCCGTCAACGGCTACCCCGATCGGCCAGGCGTTCGCATCGGCACGTCGGTGCTCGATCTCGGCAGCGCCGTGTGGGCGGCGCTCGGGTGCGTCACCGGCCTCTTCCAGCGCGAGCGCACGGGCAAGGGCTGCGTGGTCGATGCCTCGCTCTATGAGACGGCCCTGGGGCTGCTGACCGTCCACTTCGCCCGTTTCCAGGCCAGCGGACAGCTTCCAGAGCGGCATCCGAGCGGCAGCCTGGCGGTGGTCCTCTTCCAGGCCATCGATGCCTCCGACGGGCAGGTGATCGTCGCCGCGGCCAACGACCGTCTGTGGGCGAAGTTCTCGGCCGAACTCGGTCATCCTGAATGGGCGCAGGACCCGCGCTACAAGACGAATGCCGATCGCTTCGCCAACAAGGAGGCCCTTGTGGCGACCGTGACCGAAATCATGCGCCAGCGGCCGAGGGAGGAGTGGGTGCGCCGTCTGCAAAAGGCAGGCGTCCCGTGCGCGCCCATCAACGACCTGACGCACATGAAGTCGCATCCGCAGACGGCTGCGCTCAACATGGTGCAGCCGGTGCCGGAGATCGACCTGGAGCTCATGAGCCTGCCCCTGACGTTTGGCGGCGAGCGGCCGCATATCCGCGCGCGGGCGCCCAAGCTCGGCGAGCACAACGCCCAGTTCCGTGGCCTGCCCAGGGCGCGCCGCCGCTAGGGTCGAGGGAAACAGCCGAAAGGCGGGCGATTTTGCGGTTCCTCCGGCTGCCGGCGCGTGGACAATTGGCGTGCGCTTTGCTAAAAGCTGCACCAACGCGTGGGGCGCGCGGTTCCGGGCGCATTGGCGTTTGTGCAGCCGCACCCGTCACGTACAGGCAACTGCAACAGATACCGAGGTAGGCCGCTTGCTGGTTCAGGTCCGCGACAACAACGTCGATCAGGCTCTCAAGGCGCTGAAAAAGAAGATGCAGCGCGAGGGCATCTTCCGCGAGATGAAGCTGCGCAACTATTACGAGAAGCCCTCCGAGAAGCGCGTGCGCGAGCAGGCCGAGGCCGTGCGCCGGGCGCGCAAGCTGGCGCGCAAGCGCGCGCAGCGGGAGGGCCTGCTGCCGGGCAAGGCGGCGGCGAAGCCGGGCGCCAAGGCCGGTGGCCGTCCTGGTGCGCCGCCTCGCCCCGGCGCTGGCGGTCCTCCGCGCCCAGGCTTCGGCGGCCCCCGCTAACCGGGCTTGCGCCCACGCGACAAGCTTGAAACCCCGTTCTCGCGAGCGGGGTTTTTGCTTGGTCTCAGTGCGTCGTCTGGCGTGGCAATTCCGCGATCCAACGTTTCACGGCCTCAAGGGCCGGGTTGCCGTCCAGATAGATGTCGCTGTGGCCGGCAGCGGGAAACGTCGCGATCCGCTTGGGCTCGTTCGCCAGTGCCAGAAGCTCACGGCCCATCTCGACCGGTATCACGCGATCGCGCTCCCCGTGCAGGATCAGCAGCGGCATGCGCACCTGGGCGATGTACTTGCGGCTTTCATAGCGGTCCGCAAGCAGCCAGCGCACCGGCAGATAGGGATAGGCGGCGGCAGCGACGTCCACGATCGAGCTGTAGGGCGCGTCCAGAATGAGGCCGGCTGCGGGACGCTCGGTCGCCAGCCGCACGGCCACGCCCGACCCCAGCGACTCACCATAGATGACAATGGAACCGGGATCGACGCCTT